>NZ_BCQU01000024.1:0-76269 GCF_001552235.1 Actinomadura rubrobrunea NBRC 15275
GCGCGTCCCCGGACGCGGCGCCGGTGCTGGCGGCCAAGCCGCGCACCGCGGGCGCCGCGGCCGGACGGTCCCGGCGCAGCGCTCCGCCGCTCAACCTGCCGTCGCGCGGCGGCCTGTCCGACCGCGCGGTCACGGCGCGGGGCGGCGAAGGCTCCGACGGCGCCGCCTCGTCCGGCGGCGGCACGGGCCGTCCCACCTCGTGGACGGGCCGCGGCGGAGCCGGGGGAGGCGACGGGACGTCGTCGGGCGGCGGCGGGTCGTCCGGCGGCGCGGGCTGGTTCGCCGGCGGCGGCCGCTCCACCGGCGGGTCGTCGAACGGCGGGCGGCCGAGCGGCGGATCGTCGAACGGCGGCCGGCCGCGGACCGGGGGCGGCGGCTCCGGGGCGTCGAGCGGCGGCTCTGTCGGTGCCCGGCGTCCCCGCAACACGGCCGCCGGCGTGCCCAGGCCGCGTTCGGGAGCGTCGAGCGGCGGCTCCGGCGGCGCGGGCGCTGAAGGCCGGCCGAAGCCTCCGCCGCTGTGGGCGCGTCGCACCCCCGACGAGGGGCCGCCGATGCCGTTCTGGCTCCGCCCGGTGGAACGCGAGCCGCAACGGGACGAGTAGATGAACCTGACCGACCGTCAGCGCAGACTTCTGTTCGCGGGGCTGGTGGTGGTGCTCGCCCTGGTCGGCGTGTACCTCACGGTCGCCTCGCCCGGCGGCGACGAGGACGAGGGGTCCGGCGGCGACCGGGGGACCGTCGCCCTGCCGGCCCCGACCGGACCGACCGGGCCCGCCTCCCCGCCGCCCGGCATCGCGTCGCCGGTGTCGCCGGGCGGCTTCGACATCTACCGGCTGCTGCCGTTCTCCCAGCGCGAGTTCGCCACGGCCGCCGACCTGGCGCAGCGGTTCATCGCCGCGTACGGCACGTACCGGTACGACGAGGGCCCGGAGGCGTACGCCGAGCGGCTGTCCGGCCTCGTCACCGACGAGCTGCTGACCGAGCTGGTGCGCGGCGAGAGCTCGCCGGGGCGGCTGGAGGAGCGCCGCCGCCAGCGGGAGACCGCCGAGTGCACCGCCACGCTCGACCGCATCCGCGACATCGAGGACAACTCGATCATCTTCCTGGTGACCGGCAAGCAGCGGATCACCCGCGGGGACGAGAAGCGCGACGACAGCCGGCAGTGGGCGGTGACCGTCGCGCGGGACGGCGGGTCGCTCCGCGTGTACGCCGTCGCGCCCGCCGACGTGGGACAGGCGGGGGACACCGGGTGAGCGGGCCGGCAGGACGCGCCCGCGTCCGGACCGGCGCGCGGCGAAGGAGCGGCGAGGTCGGGCGCGGCCGCCGCGCCGCCCGAACCGGCCTCGCGGACCTGGAAGCGAGCGGGGAACGGGAATGAATCGTCGCACGGTGCTGCTGGCCACGGCGTTCGGCGCGGTGGGCATGCTGTTCCTGACGTTGCTGGTCGTCCCGGTGCTGTTCGGCTCGACGCAGGTCCTGTTCGGCGGCGGTGGCGCGGGCGGCGCGGGCTGCGTCGACACCTCCCAGGCGGGGGTCCAGCCCGCCGAGGCGTCCGACGCCCGTTCGATCCCCGCCGACTACCTGGCGCTCTACAAGAAGGCGGGGGAGGAGTACGGCATCCCCTGGAACGTGCTGGCCGGGATCGGCAAGGTCGAGACCAACCACGGCACCTCCCGGCTGCCGGGCGTGACCAGCGGGGAGAACTACGCGGGCGCGGGCGGCCCCATGCAGTTCCTGGAGGCGACGTTCCGCGAGTTCGGCGTCGACGGCAACAACGACAACAAGAAGGACCGCTACGACCCCGCGGACGCCATCCCGTCCGCGGCCCGCTACCTCAAGCACAACGGCGCCCCGGAGCGCATGCGCACCGCCATCTTCATGTACAACCACTCCTGGGACTACGTGAACCTCGTCCTGGAGTGGGCGCAGCGCTACGCGGACGGCGACTTCAAGGTCGTCCAGTCCAACGGCATCGAGTGCGACGACAACGAGCTTCCCCCGGGCGTCGACGGCCTGGTGCAGCGCATCATCGCGTTCGCGATGGCGCAGCGCGGCAAGCGGTACATCTTCGGCGCCAACGGCCCGGACGCGTGGGACTGCTCCAGCCTGATGCAGGGCGCCTACCGTTCGGTCGGCCTGCGGATCCCCCGCACCACGTTCGAGCAGTGGCCGTTCGGCGTGCGCGTCCCCAAGGGCCAGGAGCGGCCCGGCGACCTGGTGTTCTTCAACTCGGGCCCGGGCACCAGCCCCGACAACCCCGGGCACGTCGGCATGGTCATCGGCGACAACAAGATGATCGTGGCGAGCTGCGCGACGTGCGTGCCGAACATCGGCGTGAAACCGTACAAGCGCTCCGACTGGGTCGGCACCACGCGGCCGCTGGCCACCGACAACCTGAAGCGGCAGCTCGCCGAACTGTACGCCTCCCGCTGACCGAACGTCCGCGGACGTGACAAGGCGGCGCGCCGAGCACGGCCGTTGGGCTGAGCGTTCGGGACGTGCACCCGGGCCGGATGCCGCGGTGTCGGGTGCGGTGTCCGTGATGGTGGCCGGCCATCGATGGCTTGAAGGGCCAGCTCGCCGAGTTGAACGGCCGCTCCCGCTGAGCGTCCCGGACGCGCACACCGCGGAGTCGGCGGGTGCGCAGTTCGTTGAGCCGTCCTCGTCACGCCGGAGCGGGCGGACACTGCGTCGCGAAGAGTGTGAACCTCGTCCCATGGCCGACGGCGGCCGCCCGGGGGCGTCCTGGTCGCGTCGTCGACTGGAATCCGGAAGGGACAGGCGCGGTGTGGTCATGGCGCCCCACGTTGGCGTCCCGCACGCCGAACATGACCGAACAGTGACAATGTGGAGAGCGAAAGGGGAAATCTCCGCTTCTGCGGGCTCGGCCGTGAAGCGGCAATCCGAGCACGTAGAAGCGGAAAACCCTCGCGTTCAGGCACAAAGAGACGCCGCGTGATCATCGTCTGATCCGCCCATAAAACAGATGGGGGATGCCGGTTCGCGTGGCATGCTGGCCGAGTGGAGCCAGAGCCTCGGACACCCGAGATCCGGTTGCGGATCGACCCGGAGTTGCTGTTCTTCCTGCCCGCCGCGCGCAGGCGCGAGGAGCAGACGGTGGCGTGCGACGGGACCTCGTCCCTCGGGCACGTCGTGGAGGCTCTCGGCGTCCCTCTGCCCGAGGTCGGCGCGCTGACGGTCGACGGCGCACGGGTCGATCCGTCGCACCTGCCGAAGCCGGACGAGCGGGTGCACGTGGCGGCGGTTCCGCGTCCGCAGCCGGTGCCGCTGGAGCCGGGCCAGGAGGCGCCGCGCTTCCTGCTGGACGTGCACCTGGGCACACTCGCGCGGCGGATGCGGCTGCTCGGCCTGGACACCGCCTACCACAACGACATGGACGACCCGGCCCTGGTCGTCCAGGCCAACGAGGAGCGGCGGGTGCTGCTCACCCAGGACCGCGGCCTGCTGCGCCGCCGCGCCCTGTGGTTCGGAGCGTACGTGCGCGGCGCCCGCCCCGACGACCAGCTGCGCGACCTGCTCGAGCGGTTCGCGCCGACGCTGTCGCCGTGGACGCGCTGCACCGCCTGCAACGGACGGCTGGTGCCCGTCGGCAAAGAAGAGGTCGCGCCCGAGCTGGCAGACGGGACCCGGCGCAGTTACGACGTGTACGGTCGGTGCACCGAGTGCGGCCAGGTCTACTGGCGCGGGGCGCACGGCGACCACCTGGAGAGGATCGTCCAGGAGGCCGCGCGCACGGTCGCGGCGGCTCGCGCCGCCCGACCGGCCCCGTCGCCCGGCGCGCCGCCGGAAACAGGGGCGAGCGGCGCGCTGAACGGCGCCGCGTCCTGAGAAGGGGGCTGGTCACGATCAACGTGGTGGTGGGCGCGGCGATCATCGCCGGCGGACGGCTGCTGGCCGCGCAGCGCGGCGAACCCCCGGAACTGGCCGGGGGCTGGGAGTTCCCCGGCGGCAAGGTCGACCCGGGCGAGTCGGACCGGGACGCCCTGATCCGGGAGTGCCACGAGGAGCTCGGCGTCAAGATCGCCCTGGGTGACCGGATCGGCGGGGACTGGCCGCTGGCGCTGGGCGTCGGCAGCGTCCTGCGGGTGTGGACGGCCGAGCTGGTCGAGGGCGAGCCGCAGCCGCTGGAGCATCTGGCGCTGCGCTGGCTCGCTCCGCACGAGCTGTACGACGTGGCGTGGCTGCCGGGCGACCTCCCGATCGTCGAAGCCATTCGCCCCTACCTGAGCTGATCGTTCACACACTGCCGCCGAGGGCAATGCCCACCTGCGGTCCCTCCCATCCGTCGGCCGTCCGCCAGATCACCGAGACGTCGAACGCCTCCGACAGCACGTCCACGGACCAGGGGTCGGCGGGCGCGCTGGGCAGGACAAGGAACCGCTGGTCGGCGGGCTGCCCCTCGGCGTACTGGACTTCCATGATCCTCAGCACCGCCTCGCGCAGGCGCGCATAGGTGGTCTCGCCCTTGCCGAGGACCTCGTAGAGGACCGTTCCAGCAGGTGTCTCGCACAGGATGTCGGCGGTCGGCGAGTGGGAGACCGGGGTGAGCTGCGCCCGGTGCAGCTCGGCGAGCAGTGAGAAGCGGACCTCCTCGTGCACGTGGCAGCGCCGCTCCTCGCGCACGGTCTGCTCCAGCGCGGAGATGAACGGCTGGAATCCGGCGGTGTGGTCGGCCGCCGCCTGGTCGGCGGCGTCGGCGTCGACGACGGGTACGGGCGTCACGGTGTCTTCCTCGGCTTCCTCAGGTGCGGCGGATTCCTCGGGTGCGGCGGACGGCATCAGCTCGGCGGGGATGGGATCGGCGTGCACAATGGTCAGCGACTGGGTGCATCGGGTGATGGCGACGTAGAGCTGACCGAGTCCCGACGGCTCCTGCTGGGCGATCATCGCCGGTTCGACGACGACCACGTGGTCGAACTCCAGCCCCTTGGCGTCCGGCGCGGCGATCACTAGCGGGAGGCGCTTGCCGCCGACGGCCGAAACGGCCTGTCGGGTCTGCTCCGCCAGCGCGTCCGGCACGATCAGCGTGACGGACCGCCGCGAGTGCGCCTCTTTCCCGAGGATTTCGAAGGCGCGTGCCACGGCCTCGGCGACCCGCTCGGCGTGGTCGGCGGCGGCGATCCGCAGCACGCCGTCCCCGCCCGGCCGGATCGAACGCGGGGCGGCGGTGCCCGGCGAGACCGCCGCCCCCAGCGGCCGCGCGAACTCCATCACCTCGCGGGGGACGCGGTATCCGATGGTCAGCTCTTCCAGATGCCAGCCCTCCTCGCCGCTGAGCAGGCCGGCCAGCTCCGCCCAGTCGGCGTACCGGTGGACGCCGGTGGTCTGGGCGAGGTCGCCGAGGATGGTCATAGAGCCGCTCGGGCAGCGCCGCGCCAGCGCGCGTGCCTGCATCGGCGTCAGGTCCTGGGCCTCGTCGACCACGATGTGCCGGTACCGCTGCGGCCCGTCCCCGCTGATCAGGACGCGCAGTTCCTCCAGGCAGATCAGGTCTTCCAGGGACCACGGCTCGTCCGCCATGCGCGCGGCCTGGGGCCGGTGAATGGCCCGCTGCTCCTCTTCGGTGAGGATGCCGTCGGCGGCCGCCCGCAGGGTGTCCGGGTCGTCGAGGAGTTTGCGCAGCACGGCCTCCGGGCTCACGTTCGGCCACAGGACGTTCATCAGCCGCGCGACCTGCGGATGCCGTTCGATCCTCGCGCGGATCCTCGGGTCCGGGCGGCCGGGCCGCGCTTCCGCGGCCGCCTTGGCCAGGCGGTTGACCACCTGGGTGCCGAACCAGCGGCGCCTCGTCAGATAGGGGCCCGGTGCATCCTCAGCGTTCAGGAGGCTTTCGAGTTCCGTGCGTGGGAGCGAGATGACGGAGCCCTCGAAGTCGAACCCGAACTTGCCGTCGCGGGCGATCCTGGCCAGAGCCCGGGTGCCGCCCAGATTGCGGACGGCCCGCTCCAGCACCGCGGCCATCCGCGCGTCCGCCTTCACCGCCCGGGCGGGCAGCGGGTCGCTGCCCCGCGGCTTGTCCCACAGGCGGCTCGTCTCGACGGGGACGACGCCACGTGTGCCGAGGCGGGGCAGGACGTCGCGGACGTAGGTCAGAAAGCGCCGGTGCGGGCCGACGACGAGAACGTCCTGGGTCCTGAAGTGCTTGTTGTACAGCAGCCAGGAGATGCGGTGCAGCCCGACCGCGGTCTTGCCGGTGCCCGGCCCGCCCTGCACGATCATGACGCCCCGGGGGGTGTCCGACACCAGCAGGAGCTGCTCCCGCTGGATCGTCTCGACGATGTCGCGCATCGTGCCGTCGCGTGCCCGCTCCAGGTCTTCCAGTAGGAAGTCGCGGAGCCGCTCGGGCTTGACCGGCTCGGTGCCGATCTCGTCCTGGTAGTCGCGGACGGTCCGGCCGTCGCAGCGGAGCCTGCGGCGCAGCGTTATCTCCTTCGCCTTGTTCGGCGGCCGGAGCAACCAGTCCTTGGCCTGCGGGCTCTGCCAGTTGATGACCACCGGTTCGAAGTCCGGGTCCCGTACCAGCCGCCGACCGATGTACCAGGTGCGCTCCGCGCCGTCTTCGACGACGTCGACCCGCGCCACGACCAGTGCCTCTCCGCCGAGGTCGTCCTCGCGCAGGATCTCCGGCGCCGCTTCCGGGATGAAGTCGGTTCCGGCGTGGGAATCGGTCGTTTGGTTCGGCTTGAGTTTCTCGCGGTTCTCGCGGAACCGCCGTTCGTAACAGGTGTAGGCGTAGTCCACCGCCTGCTGTTCTGCGGCGATGACCGCCGCCCGATCGACCATCTCGCTCCCCTCGTTCGCCTGTGGCGGGGGGAAGAACTATAACCACGCAGTAAGACAATCCCCACAGCTGTAGATGATCTTCTCTGTCGTTCTCCATCGAGGGGCGGAGCCCGGTTGACGCCAGCGGCGCCTCAAGTGTGTGCGCTCAGTGAACGAGCGAATCCGATTCCGGAGCCATTCAGTCGTCGTTGCGTGCGGGCGCCCCTAATGAATTTGCCATCGCAGGACCCGTGCGGCGATTATGGCGACCCTGCCGTGCAATGGCCGTCTGACCGTACAGTGAGACCACGCGGACGGCCTGTCATCCTGGAGATCACCTCAGGCGTCACTTGAGATGGCAGTGGCGTCGGGGTCGGGGAAGCGAAAGGGGCGCGGGGTGGACGTCTTCCAGGTGCATGAGCGGTTGATCGACGACTACGCCGCCTTCACCTCGTCGCTCGTCCAGGTGCGCGACGAGCGGATCGCTCGCCACCTGCGCAAGGAGAACGCCGACAAGGTGCGCTGGCCCGATCCTTGGCTCTCCCTCAACCCCAACTTCGAGCCGGGCGGAACGGTGTCGGAGCTGGTCGCCGAGGGCCTGCTGCACCCCTTCTGCGACCGGTTCTTCCGCGCCAAAGAGGGGGAGGACGATCCGGGGCGGCGGACGTTGACGCTGCACCGGCACCAGCGTGAGGCGATCGAGGCGGCGCGGACGGGCGAAAGCTACGTCCTCACCACCGGCACCGGCTCCGGCAAGAGCCTCACCTACATCCTGCCGATCGTGGACTCGGTGCTGCGCGATCCCGAGCCCGGACGCATCAAGGCGATCGTCGTCTATCCGATGAACGCACTCGCCAACAGCCAGCTGCACGAACTGCAGAAGTACCTCAACTGGGGGCTGGCGTCCGACGAGCGTCCCGTGTCGTTCGCCCGCTACACCGGCCAGGAGGGTGATGAGGAGCGCGACCGGGTGCTGCGAGGCAAACCCGACATCCTCCTGACCAATTACGTGATGTTGGAGTACCTGCTGACCAGGCCGGTCGAACGGGACCAGCTCATCGGAGCCGCCCGCGGCCTGCGCTTCCTGGTACTCGACGAGCTGCACACCTACCGGGGGCGGCAGGGGGCGGACGTGGCGATGCTCGTCCGGCGGCTGCGGGACGCCTGCGAGGTCCCCGACCTGCAGTGCATCGGCACGTCGGCGACGATGGCCACCGACGCCACGTTCGCCGCTGCCCAGGCGAAAATCGCGCAAGTGGCGAGCCGTCTTTTCGGCACGCCGGTCCGGGCGGAGCGGGTCATCGGGGAGACGCTGCGCCGTGCGACGACGAGAACCGATCCGGACGCGGCGGCCCTCCGCGCCGGCATGGACGCCGTGCTGCGCGGCGCCTCCCGCCGGTACGAGGAGCTCGTCGACGACCCATTGGCAGGGTGGATCGAGACCGCCTTCGGCCTGACCGAGGAAGAAGGCACCGGTCGCCTGGTCCGCCAGCGTCCCAAGACCTTGCCGACCGCCGCCAGGGAACTGGCGGAGGTGACGGGGGAGACACCGGAGCGCTGCGCGGAGGCGATCCAGGCGGCGCTGCAGCAAGGGGCACGTGTCCGGCATCCCGAGACCGGCCGGCCGCTGTTCGCGTTCCGGCTGCATCAGTTCCTGACCAAAGGCGACACCGTCTACGTCAGCCTGGAGCCGGAGGACGAACGGCACATCACCAGCCAGTACCAGGTCAGCGTGCCGGGTCACCGCGAGAAGATCCTTCTTCCGCTGGCGTTCTGCCGCGAATGCGGCCAGGAGTACCTGGTGGTGGCCCGGACGAAACGTGCCGACGGCGTCTTCTACACCCCGCGTTACGAGCAGGACGCGGCCGGAGGCGACACCGCCAACGGCTACCTCTACATCAGCTCCGACCACCCGTGGCCCGCCGACGACCCGATCAAAGCGGGGCGTTTGCCGGACTCCTGGTACGACACCGGTGACGACGGCGAGCCCTATGTGCTGCCCCGGTTCCGAGACCATCTGCCGCGGGAGGTCTGGCTGGGGGTGGACGGAAGCGAGCAGCCCAAGGGCGAGGGCCTGCGTGCCGCCTATTTCTCCACTCCTTTCCGCTTCTGCCTGCGCTGTCGCGTGTCCCATTCCCAGACACGTGGCAAGGACCTGGCCAAGCTGGCCTCCTTCAGCGCCGAGGGCCGCAGCTCCGCCGTCTCGGTGATCAGCTCCAGCATCGTGCGGAGCCTGCGCACCCAGGAAGGGCTGGACGACAAGGCCAAGAAGCTGCTGACCTTCGTCGACAACCGCCAGGACGCGAGCCTGCAGGCCGGGTTCTTCAACGACTTCGTGCAGGTCACCCAGATCCGGGGAGCTCTGTACCGCGCCGCCGAGGCGGCGGGTGCCGCCGGTCTGACGCACGAGACCGTGGCCCAGGCCGTGGAGAAGGCCCTGGGCTTGGAGATGCGGGACTTCGCCCAGAACCCCGAGGTGAAGTTCAGCCAGAAGGAGAACGTCCGCCGCGCCTTGCGTCAGGTGCTCTCCTATCGGATCTACGCCGACCTGGAGCGCGGCTGGCGCGTCACCATGCCCAACCTCGAACAGACTGGCCTGATCCGTTTCGACTACGTGGATCTGGCAGAGATCGCGGCCGACGAGGAGTGCTGGGAGGGAACCCACTGCGCGCTGCGCGAGGACGAGCCCGCCCACCGTCAGCAGCTTGCCCACATCCTGCTCGACGAGATGCGCCGCGCTCTCGCCGTCGACATCGAGGTGCTGACGCAGGAGGGCTTCGAGCGCCTCCAGAACCTGTCCGACCAGCTCCTCACCGGCCCGTGGGCGCTTGCACCGGGCGAACCGCGCATCCCCGCGCGAACGGTCTTCGCCTGCCCGGCGGGCCGCGGGGGCAGCCGTGACAGCGTCCACTTCACCGGCCGCACGGCGCTGGGCAGCTACCTGCGCAGGCCCAAAGAGTTCCCCAACCTGCGCGGGACGCTCTCGGTCGCCGACGCTCAGGAGATCATCACCGACCTTCTCACCGTTCTGGAGACCTACGGCCTGCTCACCACCGTCACCGAGAACCGGCAGGGCGTGCCCGGGTACCGACTCAAGGCGTCGGCGCTGATCTGGCGTGCGGGGGACGGCACATCGGGAGCGCCCGACCCGCTGCGCAAGGTCGTCGACCCTGAGGTCGGCGCTCGCGTCAACGAGTTCTTCCGCGATCTCTACCGGGAGACGGCCGTCCAGCTGCGGGGCCTGGAGGCGCGCGAGCACACCGCGCAGGTCCGCAACGAGGACCGGATGCAACGCGAGCAGGATTTCCGCGAGGCGAAGCTGCCGCTGCTGTACTGCTCGCCGACCATGGAACTCGGGGTGGACATCGCGACCCTCAACGCGGTCGGCATGCGCAACGTGCCGCCCACCCCGGCGAATTACGCCCAGCGTTCCGGTCGCGCCGGACGCAGCGGGCAGCCCGCCTTGGTGACGACCTACTGCTCGACGGGCCGCGCGCATGACCAGTACTACTTCCGGCGTTCCGAGCAGATGGTCGCCGGGAGCGTGAAGCCGCCCCGCCTGGATCTGACGAACGAGGACCTGCTGCGCTCCCACGTCCACGCGATCTGGCTGGCGGAGACCGGGGTTTCGCTCGGCGCTCGGATGGGCGACGTGCTCGACATCTCGGGGGAGGAGCCGTCCCTGGAGATTCATCCGCACCTGCTCGACCAGTTCCGGGACGAGAACGCCCGTCGGCGCGCCATCGACCGCGCGGTCCGGGTGCTCGAGGACCTGATGGTCGCCGGGCCCGACCGCCCGTCCATCAAGGACACCTCGTGGTGGTATGAGGAGTGGGTGCACGACGTGGTCCGCGGGGCGGCGGACCGGTTCGACGCCGCCTGCGACCGCTGGCGGCAGCTGTACCGGGCGGCTCTTGCCGAGCAGCGCGAGCAGAACCGTCGCGTTCTCGACTACGCGACGTCGCCGAAGGCGCGTCAGCAGGCGCAGCGTCGCCGGATGGACGCCGAGAACCAGCTCAAGCTGCTGAAGAACGAAGACTCCGAGCAGCAGTTCAGCGATTTCTACACCTACCGCTACTTCGCGTCTGAAGGGTTCTTGCCCGGCTATTCGTTCCCACGGCTTCCGCTTGCCGCGTACATTCCTGGGGAACGCAGGCGCGGCACCTATATCCAGCGGCCCCGGTTCATCGCCGTCGGGGAATTCGGCCCGGGAGCGCTCATCTACCACGAGGGCGCCCGTTACCAGGTGAGCAGGGTTCAGGTGCCCGCCGGGGCGGAAGCGGGCGAGGTGGCCACCACCGAGGCCCGCATCTGCGGCTCCTGCGGTTACTGGCATTCCCGCGCGGCGGGCACGGACCGCTGCGAGGAGTGCGGCGCCGAACTCGGCGGCGCGCTCTCCGGATTGATGCAGTTGCAGACCGTGCACACGGTCCGCCGTCAGCGAATCTCCTCGGACGAGGAGGAACGGCGCCGCGCGGGCTTCGAACTGCAGACCGTTTACCGGTTCAGCACCCATGGCACCCGGCCCGGGCGGCTCCACGCCACCGTCGAGGCCGGCGACGGCACGCAGCTCGCCGAGTTGGTGTACGGGGACGCCGCCGCCATCCGCGTCATCAACCGGGGGCGCCGCCGCCGCAGGGACCCCAGCGACGTCGGTTTCTGGCTGGACCCCATCCGTGGCCGCTGGCTGAGCGAGAGCCAGGCGGCCGACCTCACCCCCGAGGACGCCGAGCTCGGGTCCCTCAAGGACGCCGTGCGCGCGGTGAAGGTCATCCCGTTCGTTGAGGACCACAAGAACATCTGCGTGCTCCGCCTGGCCCGCAGCGTCTCGGAGATCGAGGCGGTCACTCTCCGCTACGCCCTGGAACGCGGCATGGAGGCGCTGTTCCAGTTGGAGGACTCCGAGCTGACCAGTGAGTCGCTGCCCGACCCCGAGAGCCGAGGCCGGATGCTGTTCGTGGAGAGCGCCGAAGGCGGCGCCGGCGCGCTGCGCCGCCTGCACGACGAACCGGAGATCCTCGCGGAGGTCGCCAAGGCCGCCCTGGAGATCATCCATATCGACCCCGTGGACGGAAGCGACAAGGGCGGCGCGCCGGGCGCGCGGGAGCGCTGCGAGCGCGGCTGCTACGACTGTCTGCTCTCCTACACCAACCAGTTGTTCCACCAGTTCATCGACCGGCACACCGTCGTCGGACTGCTCACCGAGCTGGCCGGGGCCACGACCAGGGGCCGCCGCGCCCAGACCGGCACGCTCGACGAGCACGCCGGAGGGCTGTCCGCCGATTCGGGCAGCGAGCTGGAGCGCCGATTCGTCACATTCCTCAAACAGGGCGACTATCGTCTTCCGGACGAGGCCCAGATGCTGGTCCCCGACGCGCTGGCCCGCCCCGACTTCGTCTACCACCTGGCCGCCGGGCCGGTCGCGGTGTTCGTGGACGGCCCGCACCACCGGCATGAGGCGGTGTGGGAACGCGACGTCCAGGCGGAGGGCCGGCTGCTGGACCTCGGCTGGCTGGTGATCAGGTTCGGGCATGACGAGGAGTGGAGCGAGATCGTGCGCAAGTACCCCAGCGTGTTCGGCCCTGGTCGGAGCAAGGGCTGATGGCGGGGACCGGGTACGCGCCGGGCTCGTTGGTCACCGCGCGCGGTCGCGAATGGGTGGTCCTGCCGGAAAGCACCGACGACTTCATCGTCGCCCGTCCGCTCAACGGGGACGGGGAGTTCACCACCGGCCTGTTCGCCGACGAGGTGGAGCCCGCCAGCTTCCCCCGGCCCACCGCCGACCCGCGCGACATCGGCGACAGCGTGGCGGCCGGCCTGCTGCGCACCGCCATGCGCATCGGCTTCACCTCTGCCGCGGGGCCGTTCCGGTCGCTGGCCTCCATCGCGGTGGAGCCGCGCCAGTACCAGCTGCTGCCGCTGCTGCTCGCTCTGCGCATGGACACGGTACGGCTGCTGATCGCCGACGATGTCGGCATCGGCAAGACCGTCGAGGCCGCGCTCATCGCCAAAGAACTGCTGGAGCAGGGCGAGGCCGAACGGCTCACCGTGCTGTGCTCCCCGGCGCTGGCCGAGCAGTGGCAGGCCGAGCTGCGCGACAAGTTCGCCATCGACGCCACCCTCGTCCTGCCCTCGACCGTGGCCAAGCTGCAGCGCGGCATGCGCAGCGACGAGTCGCTGTTCGAGAAGTACCCGTACACGGTGGTGTCCACCGACTTCATCAAGGCCGAGCGGCGTCGGGCGTTGTTTCTCCGCAGCTGCCCCGATCTGGTGATCGTCGACGAGGCGCACACCTGCGTTCCCGCCGACGGCGCCGGGGGCGACCAGCGGCAGAAGAGGTACGAGCTGCTGAGCGGCCTCGCCCAGGATCCCGACCGGCACCTGGTCCTGGTGACGGCGACGCCGCACAGCGGCAAGGAGGACGCGTTCCGCGACCTCATCGGGCTCCTCGACCCTGAACTGGCCAAGGTCGACCTGGAGACCGAGAAGGGCCGTGACCGGCTCGCCCGCCACTACGTGCAGCGCCGCCGCCGCGACATCCGGCGCTACCTGGACGAGAACACGCTCTTCCCCGAGGACCGCCAGTTCAGGGAAGAACCTTACGAGCAGTCCAGCGAGTACGCCGAGCTCATGCGCCAGGCGCTGGACTACGCGCGCAAGACGGTGAACGACCGGTCGTACGGGGCCGACCGCCGTCCGGTGCGCTGGTGGTCGGCGCTGGCGCTGCTGCGTTCCATGGCCTCCTCTCCCCGCGCGGCCGCGGAGACTTTGCAGACCCGTGCGGCGGCGGCGGCTGCGGAAACGCCTGCCGAGGCCGACCGACTGGGCGCCGCAGGCGTCATGGACCTGGTGGACGACGAGGCGATCGAAGGCATCGACGCCGCACCCGGCGCCGACGATGAGGCGCTGCCGAGGTCGGCCCGCGACAAGCTGCGCGCCATGGCCCGCACCGCCAAGTCCCTCGAAGGGCCGGAGCACGACGCCAAGCTCGCCAAGCTGATCGACGTGCTCAAGGAGCTGCAGGCCGACGGCTACGACCCGATCGTGTTCTGCAAGTACATCCCCACCGCCGAATACGTCGCCGAACACCTCGCCAAGGCGTTCGGCCGCAAGGCCACGGTCGCGTCGGTGACCGGCACCCTGCCTCCTAGCGTGCGGCTGGACCGGATCGAGCGTCTCACCAAACAGAAGGGGCGGCGCATCCTCGTCGCCACCGACTGTCTGGCGGAGGGCATCAACCTGCAGGAGCACTTCCAGGCGGTCGTCCACTACGACCTCGCCTGGAACCCGACCCGGCACGAGCAGCGTGAGGGCCGTGTCGACCGGTTCGGCCAGCGTCGCAAGATCGTCCGAGCGGTCACGCTCTATGGCATCGACAACGGCATCGACGGCGTCGTGCTCGACGTGCTGATCCGCAAGCACGCCACCATCGCCCGGCAGACCGGCGTCGCCGTTCCCGTGCCCGAACGCAACGAGACGGTCGTCAAGGCCCTGGTCGAAGGGCTGCTGCTGCGCGACCGAAGCCCTGAGCAACTCGCCATCGACATCGAGGTCGCCCAGAACCGCGACCAGCTGCACCGCGAATGGGAGAGTGCAGCGGCCCGCGAGTCCAAGGTGCTCACCAAGTACGCCCACTCCGGGGTGAAGGAGCTGGAGGAGGTGCGCCGCGAGGCCACCGAGGCGCGCACCGCCCTGGGCCGCCACACCGACGTGGCGCGCTTCGTCCGCGAGTCGCTGTCCTCGCTCGGCGGCGCGATCCAGGTTCGGGAAGACGGATTCACCGTGCAGACCCAGGGCCTGCCCATCGGCGTGCGGCACGCGCTCGGCCTGATCGGCGCGGCCGACGACGAGGCGAAGGCCCCGGAGCTGGTGTTTCGGCACGACCTTCCCGTCTCGCGCGGCGAGCACGCCCTCGTCCGCACGGACCCGGCCGTCGTCGCGCTCGCCCGGTACGTGGTGGACGCGGCTCTCGACCCCGAGATCCCCGACGGGCACCGGCCCGCCCGCCGCTGCGGCGCCATCCGTACCCGTGCCGTCACCGTCCGGACGACCCTGCTCCTCGTCCGATACCGCTTCCATCTGCACGTGCCCGGCCGAGCGCAGCCGCGTGCTCTGGTCGCCGAGGACGCCCAGATCGTCGCCTACCATCCGACCCCTGAGGGACGCCGCTGGCTCGACGACGAGGAGGTGGCGACGCTGCTCGGCGCCGGACCCGACGCCAACGTGCTGCCCGAACTGGTGCAGCGCGCCGTGGAAACCTCGATCGCCGAACTCGGTGCCCCGCCCCGCCCGGGGGAGCCCGCGCCGGCCGGCTCGGTCCAGGCCGATCTCGACGCACGCGGCCACGAGCTCGCCGACCGGCTGCTCAGGACCCACCGGCGGGTGCGCAGCTCGGTGGGCGCGATCCGCCGCGGCCTGAAAGTCATCCCGCACGATCACGCCGACGTGCTCGGCGTCTACGTCTACCTTCCCGCCGGAGGTGGCCGGTGACGACCGTTTCCCCCTACACCGCCGTACGGATCGAAGGCGGCCTCCTGTCCGCCGACCTTATCGAACGCATCAGGGCCGCCGACCGCGATCTGGACGGCAATCGGCCCGAGGACTACCACCTGGCCGCGGGTGAACGCCTCGGTGAGGCGGCCAGCCGCAAGTGGGAGTACCTGACCGGCGCCTACCGCGCGTTCCGTGAACGCCTCGCCGCGCTCCCCGAGACCGACCCCGCCACCACCGAGACTCGCGAACGCTGGCTGCTGCGCCTGTTCGACGAATTCGGCTTCGGGCGCCTCACCTACCTGCGCGGCGGCATCACCGTCGGCGACAAGACGTACCCGATCTCGCACCAGTGGGGCGAGCACGTCGCCGTCCACCTGCTCGGCTGGAACGCCGATCTCGACCGTCGGACCAGAGCGAAAGGCGAGACCGGCCGCGCCCCGCAGTCGATGGTGCAGGAGTTCCTGAACGAAAGCGAGCGCCACCTGTGGGCAGTGCTGTCGAACGGCCGCGTCCTGCGCATCCTGCGCGACTCCTCCGCCCTGATCGGCTCCGCCTACATCGAATTCGACCTTGAAGCGATCTTCGAGGGCGACCTGTTCTCCGAGTTCGTCCTGCTTTTTGCGCTTCTGCACTCCTCCCGCTGGGAACTTCTGCCGCGCGAGGACGACGCCGAGCCCACGGCCGCCGACTGCTGGCTGGAACGCTGGCGCAACCATGCCATCGAGACCGGAGCCCGCGCCCGCGAACAGCTCCGCAAGGGAGTCGAATGCGCCCTCAACGAGCTGGGCACCGGCTTCCTGGAAGCCAACCCCCGCCTGCGCGAGGAGCTGGCGTCCGGACGCCTCACCCGAGAGGACTTCCACCACGAACTGCTTCGGCTGGCCTACCAGCTGATCTTCCTGTTCGTCGCCGAGGACAGGAACGTCCTTCTGCGACCCGACCCCGAGAACGCCACCCCGGACGAACGGGCTAAACTTCAGGCGGCCCGCGAACGCTACACGGCCTACTTCTCCACGGCCCGCCTCCGCCGGATCTCCACCCGCCGCCGAGGCGACCGGCACACCGACCTCTGGCGCACCCAGGTCCTGGTGTTCGACGCGCTCGGCTGCGAAGACGGCCGCCCCGAACTCGCCCTCCCCGCCCTCGGCGGCCTGTTCTTCCGCGCGGGCGACCCCTTGGCCACCGACGACGTAGCCCCCGACCTGCTCCGCGCCTGCGACCTGACCAACGAGCGCTTCCTGTCCGCGATCCGCCACCTGTCGACGTTCAAGGACAAGAAGGGCCGTGTCCACCGCGTCGACTACCAGCACCTCGACGCCGAAGAACTCGGCAGCGTCTACGAGTCCCTGCTGGAACTCGAACCGCGCGTCGACAACGCCGAGCCGCGCTTCTGGCTGGAAGAACTGCCGGGCAACAAGCGCAAGACCACCGGCTCCTACTACACGCCTACGGACCTGATCGACGAGCTGCTCAAGACCACGCTCGATCCGGTCGTCGCCGAGTACGCGAACCGCCGGCACCACCCCGACGACCTGCTGGACATCAAGGTCTGCGACCCGGCTTGCGGCTCCGGGCACTTCCTGGTGGCCGCCGCCCGCCGCATCGCCAAGCGCTACGCCGCCATGGCGTACGGGGATGACGAGCCCACCCCGGCGGCGATCCGCGAGGCGATGCACAAGGTCGTCCGCAGCTGCATCTACGGGGTGGACATCAACCCCCTTGCCGTCGAACTGGCCAAGGTCTCCCTCTGGCTGGAATCCCTCCAGCCCGGTCTCCCACTGGCCTTCCTGGATTCCCACATCAAGGTCGGCAACTCCCTCCTCGGCACCACGCCCGCGCTCCTGTTCAAGGGCATCCCGGACGAGGCGTACAAGCCCATCGGCGACGACGACAAAAAGATCGCCGCCCAGCTCCGCCGCGAGAACGCCCAAGAGCGCGGCGGCCAGCTCGAACTCTGGGATACCTCCGAGCAGATCGGCCCAGAGGGAACGGCCTCGCTCACCAAGGCCGCGACCGAGCTGAACAGTATGCGCGTCCGCTCGATCGCCGACATCCGCGAGCAGGCCCGCCGCTTCCGCGCCCTGATCGGCTCGCCAGACCTGCAGCTCCGCAAGCGCATCGCCGACGCTTGGTGTGCCGCATTCGTCTTCCCCAAGAACGCGACCGCGCCCCGCGGTATCACCACCGCCACCCTCAAAATCATGGGCGGCGATCGCGAGACGGAAGGCTTCTATCCCCGCTCCCGCCCCACCCCGGAGATGGAACGGGAGCTCGACGACATCGTCGAGCAGTACGGCTTCTTCCACTGGCATTTGGAGTTCCCCGACGTCTTCCGCGTCGGCGATGACGAAGCTCGCGACGCCAACCCTGACACCGGCTGGCAGGGCGGCTTCGACTGCGTCCTCGGCAACCCACCGTGGGAGAAAATCGAACTCAAGGAGCAGGAGTTCTTCGCCTCACGAAGCGAGAAGATTGCAAAGGCGCCCAATGCCAGCGAACGAAAGAAGCTGATCAAAGCGCTAGAAAAAAGTGACGATCGGAACGATCGATCTCTATATCTAGACTACAGCCGAGAATTTAGAAGGATTGCTGGAGAAAGTCTGTTTCTCCGTGGCTCCAAGCGCTATGAGCGTACGGGGCAGGGGCGACTTAATACCTACGCTGTCTTTGCTGAGACTGCTCAGACGATCATAAGTCCGCTCGGTCGCAGTGGTCTTGTCCTTCCAACTGGCATCGCAACTGATGCCACTACGGCCTTCTTCTTTAAGGATTTGGTGACCAATGGCCACCTTGCCACCTTCTTGGAGTTTGAAAACGAGGAGTTTCTGCTAAGCAGGGCGGTGCATCATTCCACGCGGTTTTGTCTGTTGAGTACGTTGGGGCGGCAAGTCAAGCTTGAGAAAGCAAGCTTCTCATTTGGGGTTCGGAGAATGTCGGACGTTGAAAGTCGTCGGTTCACGATGTCGCCCGAAGATATCTTGCTCATCAATCCCAACACGGGAACTGTTCCCCTCTTTCGCTCCAGACGGGATGCACAGATAACGCTCGATATCTATCGTCGGGTGCCTGTGCTTTGGAGGGAGCGGCCGAACAATAATTCGTGGGGCCTTTCGTTCATGCAAGGCCTGTTCAATATGGCTACAGACTCCGGTTTGTTCAGAACTCGGGAAGAGTTGGAAAGTGAGGGTTGGACTCTTCGGGGCAACGTCTTTGTTCGAGGTGAGGAGCGGATGCTTCCGCTCTACGAGGCCAAGATGGTCCACCACTTCGATCACCGGCTTGGGACGTACGAAGGGCAGACCGAAGCGCAAGCGAATATGGGCACGCTGCCGCGCCTAACCTTGGAGCAAAAGCGTGATCCAGAATGTGTGACGATGCCCCGCTACTGGGTGGATGGGCGAGAAGTTGAGGAACGACTGCGTGACAAGTGGGATCGCGGGTGGCTTATCGGTTGGCGAGACGTCGCCCGTAGCACGGATGAACGTACGCTGATATGTGCCCCACTGCCGCTTGTCGCAGTGGGGCACAAACTGCCTTTGCTCTTCGTTCTATCGCGGGCTGAGTGCTTGATCGCAAATCTTGGCAGTTTTGTTGTGGATTATATCTGTCGGCAGAAGTCGGCAGGTACTTCGGTAGCATATTTTGTGCTCAGGCAGCTTCCGGTCATCCCGCCAAGGGAGTATGGTAAGCAGTCGCCCTGGAAGGCTGGCGCGACTCTGCATGACTGGATATCTTGGCGCGTGCGTGAATTGGTGTATACATCCTGGGATATGAAAGGTTTTGCTGCAGATGTTGGTTGTGATGGAGCGCCTTTTGTTTGGGATGAGGAGCGGCGCTTCGCGATTCGGGCGGAGTTGGATGCCGCCTACTTCCATCTTTATGGTGTTGCTCGCGATGACGTCGAGTACATCATGGACAGTTTTGGGGCGTTCCGCAGGAATGATCCAGGGCGGTTCACGCGGACGAAGGTGTTGATCCTGGAGATCTACGACGCGATGGCGCGGGCCATAGAGACCGGGGAGCCGTACAAAACCATCCTTGATCCACCACCTGGGGAAGGTCCTCGGCACCCAGATATTCAGGTGCAGTCGGCTTCATAAACACCTCGACCTTGAGTTAGTTGATATCACCTCAAGGCTGGTGAGTGTGGGCATTGCGTCAACGGGGGAGTGAGTAAACCGACTTCAGGAAGGCACGCCACTGCTTCTGGGTGAGTTCGAGGGGACGCCTGGAGCCTTCGAGTCTTGATGTCGATGGTGCCATCGGCGGCGCGAGCAGCCTCGACGCAGTCGCCGTTCGCCTCGCTGTAGCTCGACTTTCGCCATTCTCCGTAATGAGAGGCCATGCTCTTGATCCTGTGCGTTTGAGCTGGTCTACCGGTGACAGTACGGCGAGACGGGGCGATGGTGTCGTGAAAGTGGTCCGGCCTTGAGGCCAGTGTTTTGGTCTCAAGGCCGGTGTGGTTGTGTCAGTGGTGTTCGCGGAGTGTGTTGAGGAGGGCGCGCCATTCGTTGGGGGTCAGTTCCAGGGGGTTGCCTGGGGCTTTGGAGTCTTGGATGGCGATGGTGCCGTCGGAGGCGCGAGCTACTTCGACGCAGTGACCATTAGGTTCGCTGTGGCTTGATTTGCGCCAGGTGTTGAAGTGCTTGGTCATGTTCTTGATCCTGCCTGGTCTGTCAGCCGATCGGCTACCCGTTTGAGGAAGGCGATGCTGTCGTCCGGAGACAGTGCGGCCTCTCGTAGACGGTCATACATATCGGTATACCGCTTCACCTCGTTGCGCTGAGTAAGGATGAGGTCAGTGGTGATCGTGTCTACGACGACCAGTGGCGGGTCTCCTGGTTCGGGAAAGGTGTAGAGGTAGAACGACGCCTTGGGCAGGAACCCACCCGGAATCGGCTTGTCAGACGGCAGCACCATCACCCTGATGTGCTCCTCTGATGAGACCAGGGTGGTTATGTGGCGGAGTTGGGCGGCCTTGATCTCAGGAGGTACCGCCAGCCTGTGGATCATGCTCTCGTCCAGGATCGCCTCGTAGGTGGGGCCGCCCGGCTGTAGCAGACGCTGCTGGCGCTGCGTGCGTGCGTGAGCCATCCGGTCTGGCCGGTAGTCCAGCGTTCCTTGACGCTCGTCCAGTTCGACCAAGGCGTCGACGTACTCCGGAATCTGGAGCAGGGCTGGGAAGGCGGATTGGTCATAACCGCGGATGGTGTCCGCGTTGGATTCCAGGTCGGCGGCGAGGCGCTGGCGGGGGCCCATGGACGCGCCGTAGCGGTCCCACCAGCCCTTGGCGGCGGCGTCGCGGGCCAGGCGGAGGATCTTGTCGTATCGGGGACCGGTCACCTCGAGGCGTTCGAGGAGATCCATGATCTCGGCGAGGTTCGGGCGGACCTGGGCGTTCTCCAGTCGGGTGATCTTGGTGCGGGAGTGGAACAGGACCTGGCCGAGTTCCTCGGCGGTCAGGCCGCGCTCCTCGCGGAGCCTGCGCAGTTCGGCGGCGAGTCGGCGGCGACGGACATAAGGGCTCGGCATGACCGCTCTCCCTCCAGGCGATGACACTGCGTACGGATCAGTGACTTTCTGCAACAGACCTGGGTTATGCAAGGTAATGGCCGGTTGCGGTCGTGCGTCCCTGTTTTCCACCTCTTCGGTGAGCCGGGCCGAAATCCGCACATGCGCGAGATGAACGTGCGGATCGCGCACGTGCGCGAACGCACCGTTCGATGGCGGCATGAGCGTGGGGCGGAGCTGCGAGGCGAGCTCGTGCCAATTGGGGCGCCGGCCGGTCGCGGTCGCCGATTGTTCGTGCTCGAACGGCCACGCGTTGTGACGATGTGCGTGAGGCGAAGGGGGAGACCCCGACGCTCCGTCAGACTTCGTCAGCATCCGAGGAGTCCCATGCCCCCGACGGCGCTCCCCACGACCGACGCCGCGCCGCTGCACTGGCGCCGTGTCTTCCCCGGCGGTCCCGAGCAGGCCGCCCGCGCGCGCAGGTTCGTCGCCTGCCTGCTGGAAGGCTGCCCGTACCTGGACGACGTTCTGTTGGCGGCGGACGAGCTGGTCGCCAACGCGCTCCGCCACACGAGGTCAGGCCAGGACGGCGGCTCGTTCACCGTCGAGGTCCTGCGGACCGACGGTCAGGTGGCGGTGTCGGTCGCCGACCAGGGCGGCCCGGGTGTGCCCGTCCCGGCGGACGCGTCCGAGTGGGACGAGACCGGGCGCGGCCTGCGGACCCTCTCCCTGCTGGCCGACAGCTGGGGCTGGCACGGCAACGACGAAGGTCGCACGGTGACCGCCGTCTTCACCGAGGAGAAGGACGCGTGAACGGCGGCGTGGCGGTGCAGCACAAGAGACTTCAGGAGCAGGTTCAGGCGGTGATGCTGATCGCGATGCGGTCCGATGTCCGCGCGATCCACACCATCGCGGGCGACGGCCGGGCGGATTGGCGGACCCGCGCCTTCGTACGCGACGCGCGGCGGCTGACGCTCGGCTGCGCAGCGGGGCTGAGCGCCGTGCTGAACCGGCATCGGCCGGGCGAGGATCCGTACGGGCACGAGATCTGCCGGGCCTGCGGCACGTCCACCTGTCCCACGCTCAAGGCCATCGCGGAGGCCCTCGCGGCGTATTCGATCCATCCGTCGCCCGTGGACCGCGCGGAGGCGTGGCGGCGGGCGGACGAGCACTTGGGGTCGCGTGGCGTGCCGTTGGTGATCGAGGAGTTCGCCGAGGGGTTCGTCGCCCGTCCCGTTCCCGGCGGGGACGGTCTGCTCGTCGTCGACCGGCGCACCGGGACGCTCACCCGCTGGCCGGACCTGCCCACCGGCGAACTGGCCGAACACTACCGCCGATACCTGCGCGGCGAACTGTAGGCAGGGGCCGTCGAGCGGATCCGCCGTCTGCCCGTCGTGGCCGAATCCGGCACGTGGCGACATGTTCCCCCCTGCGTTCAAGGTGCCGATTACGCTCAATCCGTGATCAAGCCGGTCGGGTCTTAGGGAACGGAGACGGGGCGTAGCGGTGAGCACGATGAGGGAACTCGTTGCGCGGCTTGAACACATGGGCGCGTCCATTCTCGCCGAGCACCCCGAAGGGCTTCGCGAGCGAGAGCTATGGCAGATGGTGACCGAGCGCCTTCCCACGGCCGAGCGGGAGTATTCCGAGCTGCGGGGCGGCGGCTCCACCACCGTCCGTCAGGAGTTCAGCTTCGGCAGCATTGATCTGGTCAAGGCCGGGTGGCTGACGAAGACCGGCCGCCGATGGTTTCTCACGCCGGTCGGCCGTCACGCGCTTCGCCTATACGCCGACCCGCAAACGTTTTATGAAGCAGCCCAAGGAAGGTACAACTATTGGAATCGGAACAAGGCGGGGTTCGCCATGGTGCAGCGTCTGGTCGAGGCGATCCCCGAAGGGGCGTGGGCGTCGGCCTCAGAACTGGCGGAGGAGACGGGCCTACAGGCCGATGCCCTTGTCGCCTGGCTCCAGGGGGCGCGGCCGGAAGGCTGGCGCCGTGTCCTGGATGACGGCGGACACTTGCCCGCCGCGGCGCACCTGAACGAGGACGACCGCCGAGAATGGCTCAGGGCGCTTGAGGAGGAGGACATCGACGTCACGAGTGGTCGGGCGGACGCGTCACAGCGGATTCCCGGCAGCGACCTGCGCCAACTGGTCACCTCCGTGGAGCAGATGCCGCATCGCGCGTGGCTGGTGCGCGGCTCCAACGTGTTGGGCGAGAACCTGATCCGGGGCCTGTGGCTGCAAGACGGGATCTGCTCGCTACCGGCGTCCCGCCTGCGTGAACTGCCGCCCGAGGCGCCCATCGAGCAGGTCAAGGCGGCGATCGACGAGGACTACTCAGGCGCGAGCGCACAGGACCGGGCCCGTCTCACCGCCGAGTACCACGCCTTCCTGTCCCGGATGCGAGAGGGCGACATCGTCGTCACTAACGACGGCGCCAAGGTTTATGTGGGCGTCGTGGTCGGGCCGCCGATGTTCGTCAGCAGCGTCAAGAGGCGCGCCAACCTTCAGCGCAGCGTCGAGTGGCGCAACGCCGGCGCCCCGTTCGACTACACCGAGGACCTGCCGGACGAGTTCTCCGCCCGGATCAGCAACCCGGATGCGGAGCTCATCGAGGTGACCGAGTTCTACGAGGACTTCAGAAAGCTCCTGGGCGAGGACGCCGATGTCGTTGATCGGGAGATGCGGCTGCCCGACGTGACGTCCGACTTCGCCGAACGCCTGCTGGTCGGCCGGGAATGGCTGCAGGAGTGCGTGGAACTGTTGCGGGAGCGGCCTCAGCTGATCTTCTATGGGCCGCCGGGGACCGGCAAGACGTACCTGGCGCAGCACCTCGCGCGGTACCTGACCGGTGGTCAGCCGGAGACCGTCAAGCTCGTCCAGTTCCACCCCGCGTACTCGTACGAGGACTTCTTCGAGGGCTTCCGGCCGCGCACGGCCGACGACGGCCAGATCCGGTTCGAGCTGGTGCGCGGTCCGTTCCGACGAATGGCCGCGGCCGCGCACGCCCACCCCAACCAGCCCTACGTGCTCATCATCGATGAGATCAACCGGGGCAACCTGGCGAAGATCTTCGGGGAGCTGTACTTCCTGCTCGAATACCGCAAGGGCGAGTCCGTCCAGCTGCTGTACGAGTCGGAAGGCGGGCAGGAGTTCACGATGCCGCCCAACGTCATCATCATCGGCACGATGAACACCGCCGACCGGTCGATCGCGCTGGTGGACGCGGCCATGCGGCGCCGGTTCTGGTTCGTCGAACTGCACCCCGACGAGCCGCCCACCAGCGAGATGCTTCGCAAGTGGCTCAGGCGGGAGCAGTTCCCCTCCGACGAGCCCGCCCGGCTGCTGGACGAGCTGAACAGGCGCATCGAGGACCGTGACTTTCGGATCGGTCCCTCGTATCTGATGCGGGAGAGCGCCAAAACCGAGGAAGGTCTGCGGCGCATCTGGCGGACGCAGATCCTGCCGCTGCTCGAGGAGCACCACTACGGCGACGGAACGGACGTGAAGGCGCGGTACGGTCTCGACGCACTCCGGCGCAGCCTGTCATGACCGTCATCAGGCTTCGCGAGGGTGGACCGTGGACAGAGTGGGAACTCAGCGCCGAGCACGCCGCCGTATTGGCCGCCAGCGAGGTGGTGCGCATCGCACCGGGCCCGCGGACGGGCTTGTGGCGCGTCCGCGACAACCGGCTCGTGGGCGCGGCCCGTATCGGCCCCGCACACGACCCCGTCGAGGTGCGCATCGCGCCGAAGACCCCGATCGACCGCCTTTTCTTCCTGCTCGGGTACGCGCACAAGCAGCGAGGATGGCGCCAGGAGGACGTGGACGCGGGCGAACATCCGGATCTATTGCCCGCGCTGGCGTACGCGTTCGCACGCGCGGCCGAACGGGCCCTGCGTCAGGGAGTCCTGCTCGGCTACCGGGAAACCGAGGAGGCGCTGACAGTCGTGCGTGGCCGCATCCGGGAGACCGACCAGATCCGGCGCCGCCACGGACAGATCGTCCCGGTGGAGGTCCGCTACGACGACTACACCGTCGACATCCCGGAGAACCGGCTGCTGCTCTCGGCGACCTACCGTCTGCTGCGCCTGCCGGGCATCCCGGCCGGCACGCGCAGACTGCTGCGGCACCTGCTGGTGCGGCTGGACGGCGTGGAGCGGATCGTGCCGGGGCGTGCGCTTCCGCAGTGGACCCCCACACGGTTGAACGCCCGCTACCACACTGCGCTCGGCTTGGCGGAGCTCGTTCTGCGCGGCGCGTCCTACGAGCTCGACGACGGCCGCACCCTCCGGGTCGACGGCCTTCTCCTTGAGATGTGGCGGGTTTTCGAAGACTTCCTGACCGTCGCGCTGTCGGACGCGCTTCGACCTTACGGCGGCCGCAGCGAAATGCAGGACAGGAGGCACCACCTCGACCACGATCGCAATGTGCCGCTCCGGCCGGACCTGGTGTACTACGACGCCGGCGGTGAACCGGTGGCCGTGGTGGACGCCAAGTACAAGATCGAAGGCAGGCCCGGCGAGCACGAGGCGGACCTCTACCAGATGCTGGCCTACTGCACCGTGATGGGACTGCGATCCGGTCACCTGGTCTACGCGGCGGGCGACGCCGAGTCCTGGGTGCACCGGATCGTCGGCACGGGCGGCGTGCGGATCGTGGAGGCTGTGGTCGACGTGTCGTTGCCGCCCGACGCGTTGCTCGCGCAGGTCGCCGACCTCGCCCGGCAGATTGCGGTGGACACCGAGCGGGCCGGCGTCACGGCGTAGCCAGGCAGCGGCACGACGGCGAAGGCAGAGACGCCACCTCCGCGGCGAAGTTCACCAGGCAGACCGGCAGAGTCTCAGTGATCAGGCATCCGGCGAACTCCGGTCTACTGCGCTGGCGAGCCAGGTCGCCCCCGTCGAACAGCACGCCGATCAGATCCAGCAGTGCCTCCACCCGGGCCGGAACGGGCGAGGTCGGGTCCGCGTACGCGTCCGCAAGCGCCACCCCGAGGTTGATCGCCTTCCAGGCTCCGGTCTGCTCCTCGGGTACGCCCAGCCACCGCTCGATGGTGCCGTTCAAACGAATCGCACCGAGAGTGGAGCGGGAATCGGCGGCCGCGGACAGCGCCTCCAACGAACAACGGTCACGGCAGGCGGCCTTGCGCTCAGAGGCGGAGCCGGGCACTTTCATCGGCGCGTCCTCATCCCACAGCACCACGTGTGGAATCTGGAAGGCGGACAGAGTCGCGACGGCGCGATGCAGCTCGTACTTCCCGCCCGCGTCCAGGAAGCCGAGATTCGGCCCCAGCCTCTCCAGAAGGCCCTGGCCTTCCAACCACTCGAAGAACGCCACGTCACTGAAGCCTTCGACGACGATGACGCGGTCGGCGAAGAACGCGGCCGCGCGTCGCGGATCCAGCTCGTAGAGGACGCGCGTGCGCTCGTCGCCGGGAGGCGCCTGCGGCGGATCCTTGAAACAGGTGTGCGAGGCCCGCGTGTAGAGCGACCGCTGACGCACCTGGGCCAGCAGCGTCTCCACCTGGCTCGGGGAGTGCGAGGTGACCCGGATCGACGTACCAGGGCGGTGCACGCGGACGATGCCTTCGGGCGGTGTCCTGGAGGCCGACAGCAGCTTCGGATCATGGGTCGTGACGGTCACGGCCGCGTTCCCGGCGGAAGCGATGCGCCTCAGGTCGTGCGCGAGCCTGGTCACCTGCGCCGGATGCAAGAACGCCTCAGGCTCCTCGAACAGAATCCACCGGAAGTCGTCCTGGGCTTCGTTGCTGCGCAATTGGGCCGCTGCCTGGATGAGTCCTGCGATGAGCGCGCGCTGCACCCCCGATCCCTCGGCGTCCATCGAATGGAGGTTCCCGCCGCTGGAGAGCGTCAGCTCGATGAGATTGCTCAGGATGAACTCGTCGGTCAGTGCGCCGACGCGCACCCGGGCGGACAGTCCCCAGGGGCGCAGCGCATCCTCCAGGTGCTCCTCCAGGCGGCGGACCGGGCCGGCCTCCATCGCCTGCCGGAGTCCCTGGAGACCGTGGTTGATCGTCCCTAGGAACCCGTCCACGCGAGGGTCGGTGAAGGCGAGGAGCATCACGTCCCGCAGCGGCGAAGGGCCGCTCAACGCTGTCTGGTCCTTGACGCTGGTGACCGCAGGGACGTACACGCATTGGCCGAGCCGAGCCGGCGGCTCGCGCCAGCCCGTGGCGACCATGGCCTCCTCGTCGTTGGCCGGGACGAAGTAGTAGTCCCCTTGGCGGTGGTCCGCGTCGTCGGTGAGGTAGCGGCGGACGGTGAGCACGCCGCCGTCCAGCGGGCGGATCTCGTCACCCGCGAGCTCGTCCGGATCGAGGTCCAAAGCCTTGAGGTCGGCCTCGGTCAGCTCGTAGCTGATCTCCACCCATGTCGGGTCGTCACCGGTCAGGTCCCATGGCCTGTCGCGCCGCGGGTCCCAGGCGAGCGCGCCATAGAACAGCCTGATCGCGTCGAGGAGCGTCGACTTGCCCGCATTGTTGGGGCCGATCAGGGCGCTGAACGGCCGCAGGTGCAGCTCGGCGGCGCGCGCGCCGCGCACGTTCCGCACGGACACTCGGAGAGGACGCATCGAGAAGCTCCTCGATCGGGTGGGCTCAGCGCGGAAGGAACGGACTGGGACGACCGGTGTGGGACACGTACAGCGCGTCCCTGGCGCGGGTGCAGGCGACGAAAAGCAGGCACCGTTCCCGCTGCAGTGCCTGCTCGTGGGCGGTGGGGTCGTCCTCCTCTGCGGGCACCGTCGTCATCAGCGGGATCAGGTCCTCATCGACGCCCACGACCGCCATGCACCGGAATTCCAGGCCCTTCATCTTGTGCATGGACCCGGCCTTGACCCCGTTGGTCTTCGCGGACGGCGCGTACGCGGGAACGCCTGCAGCCTTCAGCCTCCGCTTCACCTGTTCGGCGATGTCGTTGCGGCGGGCCGCGACCCCGATGTCCTTGGGCTCCACACCGTCCGACATCCAAGAGCGGACCTGGGCCACCAGAGCGTCCAACTCGGCGTCGCGGTCGGGGAACCGCCGCACCACAGGACGCCGCCCGTGCATGGGAGAGCCGTAACCGGCGAGTGTGTCCTCGATGTCGTCCATGCCCGTGACCGGGATGCCGGCGTCCAGGACGCGCACGGCCCACGAGAGGATCTCGTGCGTCGTTCGGTAGCTCACGGTGAGCTTGCGGCTGCGCCCCCTGACCTTGATGCCCAGGCTCTGCAGCGAGACACGGTTGTCATAGATGCGCTGGTGGGGATCGCCGACGATGAACAGGTCGTTCGGAGCGTCGGGAACTGCCGCCCGCAGCAGCCGCCACTGAGCTGGGTGGAGGTCCTGGGCCTCGTCGACGATGATGTGCCGGTAGAGCCGCCGGTCCGTTGCGTCCAGTATCCGGGCGGCCTCGTCGGCCATCTGTTTGAAGGACCACACGCCGTCGCGGCGCATGTGAGCGACGATCGTCTGAATCGCCCGCCAGACCTCGGGCCGTTCCCCGGGCGGGAGCCTCTTGCCGCGTCCTCGCCGGTCGCATGCCACGTACGCCTGCTCGGTGGTCAGCCGCTGGGCCAATACGACCTGTTCCCATTCGCTCAGCAAGAAAGTCCCGCTGTAGGGAAGGCCGAGTTCGGCCGCTTCGTCGTTCCAACGATTGCGGAGGTCCGTGTCGGTAAGCGGTTCGGGGGCGCGGCCGCCCTGCGCCTCCTTGATGACGCGGAAACTGATCCTGTCCGTAGTGGCGACCTCGATGCGGTCCCTGATCTCAGGGTCGTCCACCAGCAGGGCCACCTGGTCGCGCAGTGCGTCGGTCAGGTCGCGTCCGTAGGTCGTCAGGAGAATCGGCGTTTCCATCGTGCTCTGGTACCGGCGTGCCAGAAACGCGGCCCGGTGGACGGCGGTCACGGTCTTCCCGGTGCCGGCGCCGCCGGTCACCATGGCGGGGCCCTTGTATTCGTCTCGATAGGCGATCCTGCGTTGCTGGGGATGGAGGAAGACACGCCAGACGTCGAACGGATGCGCGAGAATTCTGGTGAGTTCCTCCGGGCCTTCGACGAACACCACGCGCTCAGGTGTCCTGGCCATCGCCGTGGTGAGGTCGTCGGGATCCACCCGTTCGGGCGGGACGGGATCGACAAGGTTCTTGCTGACCTCCGCCCATGCCTCCTCGACCGTCATGCCGGAGGCCAGCGCCAGCAGCGCGTCATACTGCACGGCAGGGAGCAGCTTCTGCAGCGCCTCCAGGTGATCCTCGCGCGTCAGCAGCCGGATGATCGGAAGGACGTCCTCATCGATGCCCAGTCGCTTGAGGTCGGAGTCCCTGATGCCATCGAAGAGCCGCCGGTCCGCCGCGTCGGCCGCCTTGCGCAGGGCGGGCTCCATGGTCTCCAACTGCAGCTCATCGCGACTCTCCAGCACGCCGAGCCGCTGGTTCACCGTGAAGCGACGGCTCTGGCAGTAGGCGTACGCGTCGTCGTGCGGAAGGACCCGCAGCAGGCAGTACACGTCACCGGACTCCGGAGCCAGCACGACGCCCCGCCAGAACTTGTCGATCCTGATCGTGCGGATGCGCGGATCGCGGGAGTTCCGTACGCGCTCAAGATGAAGCCCTGCGTTCGTATGCTCCTGGAACTTGCTGATCGCCTGTTCGACGGCACGTCGTACGGGCCGTTCCAGCCGTGCGTACTCGGTCAAGAACTCCCTGGCGATCGCGAGCTGCGCCACGTGCGGTCCCTTCGACCCGGTCCTCAGGTAGAAAGTTTCAAGAGGTGGTCATCGGCTGTCAATCAATAATGTTGCGGCGAGCGCTTTCCGCTTCTCGGTGTCAGCTGAAGACACTCCGCGCCGCACGACAAAACTTTGTCATCTGCCGTGGCGGCGCTCGAAGGCCGCGCTTGTGGCGCAGGTTTCCAACGCTGGAGGCGTCGGCTCTGACCGCTGTCGGCGTCGGAGCAGGCCGACTTCAGTCGGGAGCGTTGCCCCAGGCATGTGTCCAAGAACAATGTCGGCGTCGCCTCAGTGCTTGCCGGATCGGCGGGGACTGGCCGCTGGCGCTGGGCGGCGGGAGCGTCCTGCGGGTGTGGACGGCCCATCTGATCGAGAGCGAGCCGCACCCGCTCGGACCATCTGGCGCGGCGCCGGCTCGCCCCCACGAGCTGTACAACGTCGCATGGCGCCGGGCGGACGAGCACCTGGGGTCGCGCGGCGTGCCGCTGGTGATCGAAGAGTTCGCCGAGGGGTTCGTCGCCCGACCCGTTCCCGGCGGTAACGGCCTGCTCGTCGTCGACCGGCGCACCGGGGCGCTCACCCGCTGGCCGGACCTGCCCACCGGCGAACTGGCCGAACACTACCGCCGGTACCTGCGCGGCGAGTTGTAGGCGTCGGGGCCGGCCCCGGCGAAGAAAACACGGCGGAGCCTTGCAGGGCCAGGCGGGCACGAGTCGGACCTTTATCAGATGCCGGGATACGACGTCGCGCGTTACCGTGTGCAGGTGATCAGCGATGAGGGCCTCCGGTTGGGGGAGGCGGCCGCGCGTCGCCTGGCGCAATTGGGCTGCTGCGTGATCGAACCCGGTCTGACTGACGAAGAGTTCGCCCGCATCGAGGAGCAGTACGGATTCGAATTCGCCGACGATCACCGGGCCTTTCTGGCGGCCGGGCTGCCGGTGTGGAAACCGCCGGAGGAAGGGCAGACGTGGGAGCGGCCTTGGCCGGACTGGCGCAATGGCGACCCCGATGAGCTGCGGGAACACCTCAACTGGCCGGTCGACTCCCTGCTGTGGGACGTTCGGCACGGCCATTGGCGGCACGAGTGGGGAGTACGGCCGGACGACGTTGAGGAAGCCGTGGAGACGGCACGGCGTGAGCTGGCGCAGGTGCCCACCATGGTCCCGGTTTATGCGCACCGGTTCCTGCCCGCGGGGCGCGGCACCTTCGGGCATCCGGTGCTCTCGATGCGCGGCTGGGACATCGTCTACTACGGGACCGACCTGGTCGATTACATCGACCAAGAGTTCCAGGAGCCGCGCCCTGAATTGACGGACGAGTGGCGGCCGCGGGCGACCGTCCCGTTCTGGCGGGATTACCTTCCTCAGACTTGAGGCCGTCAGACCGGCATGGACGGGGACTTCTCAGTATTCGAAGAGAACCTCGGTTTTCGAGAGCGCATTGGGATGCGGTTTACGTCGCCTCGGCGTCAACCGCATCCCAATGCGCGGCTCCGCCGCTCCCCATCACACGGGGCCCTTCTACGAGATCCTGTTGGCGCCGGCGTAGTCGGAGCGGTCCGACAGCCTGGAGATCTTGACGACGTCGCCCGTCTGCGGGGCGTGAAGATACTTGCCGTCGCTCAGGTATATGCCCATGTGGTGCAGGTCGGAGCCGAAGTAGACCAGGTCGCCCGAGCGCAGCTCGCTGCGCGACACCTTGCGTCCCAGCTGGTAGAGGTCGCCGGTGTAGTGCGGCAGGCCCTTCTTGCCGACCTGCGCGTACGCCCACACCACCAGGCCCGAGCAGTCGAAGCTGTTCGGGCCGGCGGCGCCCCAAACGTACGGGCTGCCGAGCTTGGTGAGCGCCTTGCGCGCCATCTTCGCGGGCAGGCCGGAGCCCTTGACCGTGGCGGTCAGGCCGGTGCGGGGATCCTTGGCCTTGGTCGTGGTGAGCTTGTCGAGCTGCTTGACGACCTCGTCCACCTTGGCCTTGGCCGCCTTGCGGGCGGTTTTGACCTGGGCGGCGGCCTGCTCGGCCTGCGCCGCCTTGGCGGCTGCGACCCGCTGCGCCCGGTCGGCCTGGTCGATCTGAGCCTGGAGGCGGCCCAGCGCGGCGGTCTGGTTCTGCACCAGGTACGCCGACGCGGACAGGGCTTCGGCGTCGCCGCTCGCCAGGAACAGCGCGTCGGGGCCGCCGCTCATGTAGCTGGCGGCGGCGAGCCTGCCGAGCTGGGCGCGGGCGGGGGCGGCCTTGGCCTCGAGCTCGGCCGCGGTCTTGGCGGCGTCCCGTTCGGCGCGCCGGGCCTTGGCCAGTTCGACGCGCGCCTTGTTGAACCGCTCGGTCAGCCGCTCGGCCTCGGTGTTGAGCTCGTCCAGCCGCTTGCGCAGCTCTCTTTCGGTGGGACGGCCGGGATCGGCGGGGGCCGCCGCGGCGGCGAGCCGCAGCGGACCGGTGGGGGCCGTGGCGGCGGGCGCGAGGACCCAGCTGAGGGCGACCGCCGCGGCGGTGGCTGTGACGGTGGACACGGCGACGCGCCGTGCACGGTGACCGGGGGGCAAGGTCGTGCACTCCTCTCCTCGTCCGCCTGCCGGGTTAGCTGACGGGTTCGGGCCGGGAGTTCGCCCTACGCGCAGGCGCGCGCGTCACCGCGGACGGTGCGACCTGCGTCGATTCACCCCGAGTCCTGAGGACGGCGCCTCGGACGTGGTTCCCCGGCTCCCCGCTGGGGGGATTCGGCGGCCCGGCCGCAGCCCGCGCGTCGTCCTGCGGGCTCCGGACGACCGGGTCCGCAGAGAGTACAAAGAAACCGTAAAGTGCGGCAACCAGGGCATATGGGGTGAAACGGGTCGGGCGGTCCGGCGGGGCCTTCCGGACCGGCAAGTAGAATCGGGAAGGCTGCGGGTCCGCAGCGACTCCCGGATCCTCCACCAGAGCGAGAAGCGCATGCCCATCTGCACCCGCGACGACCTCCGCAACGTCGCGATCGTCGCTCACGTAGACCACGGCAAGACGACGCTGGTCGACGCCATGCTCTGGCAGTCCGGGGCGTTCCGCGAGAACCAGGACGTCGACGAGCGCGTCCTGGACTCCGACGCCCTGGAGCGGGAGAAGGGCATCACCATCCTCGCCAAGAACACCGCCGTCCGGCACGGCGGGCTCACCATCAACATCATCGACACGCCCGGCCACGCCGACTTCGGCGGCGAGGTCGAGCGCGGCCTGTCCATGGTCGACGGGGTGGTGCTGCTGGTGGACGCCAGCGAGGGCCCGCTGCCGCAGACCCGGTTCGTGCTGCGCAAGGCCCTGGAGGCCCGGCTGCCGGTCATCCTGGTCATCAACAAGACCGACCGGCCGGACGCCCGCATCCCCGAGGTCGTGGACGAGACCTACGAGCTGTTCCTGGACCTCGGCGCCGACGACGACCAGATCGACTTCCCGATCGTCTACGCCTCGGGCCGCGCGGGCCGGGCGTCCCTGCAGGCCCCCGGCAACGGCGAGCTGCCCGACTCGCCCGACCTGGAACCGCTGTTCCAGGTGATCAAGGACACCGTCCCGCCGCCGTCCTACGACCCCGACGCGCCGCTGCAGGCGCACGTCACCAACCTCGACGCCTCCAGCTACCTCGGCCGCATCGCGCTGTGCCGGATGCACGCGGGCACCATCAAGAAGGGCCAGCAGGTCGCCTGGTGCCGCCGCGACGGCAGCGTCGAACGGGTGCGCGTCAGCGAGCTGCTGATGACCGAGGCGCTGGAGCGCAAGCCCGCCGACGAGGCCGGGCCCGGCGACATCATCGCCATCGCCGGCATCCCCGAGATCATGATCGGCGAGACCATCGCCGACCCGGACGACCCGCGCCCGCTGCCGCTGATCACCGTGGACGAGCCCGCCATCTCCATGACGATCGGCACCAACACCGGTCCGCTGGCCGGGCGCGAGAAGGGCACCAAGGTCACCGCCCGGCTCGTCAAGGAGCGCCTGGACCGCGAGCTGGTCGGCAACGTCTCCATCCGGGTGCTGCCCACCGACCGCCCCGACGCGTGGGAGGTGCAGGGCCGCGGCGAGCTGGCCCTGGCCGTCCTGGTGGAGAACATGCGCCGCGAGGGCTACGAGCTGACCGTCGGCAAGCCCCAGGTCGTCGCCAAGGACATCGACGGCAAGAAGCACGAGCCCGTCGAGCGGCTCACCATCGACATCCCCGAGGAGTACCTGGGCGCGGTCACCCAGCTCATGGCCGTCCGCAAGGGCCGCATGGAGCACATGACCAACCACGGCACCGGGTGGATCCGGCTGGAGTTCCTGGTCCCGGCGCGCGGCCTGATCGGGTTCCGCACCGAGTTCCTCACCGAGACCCGCGGCACCGGCATCGCCCACCACGTGTTCGAGGGCTACGAGCCGTGGTTCGGCGAGCTGCGCACCCGTCCCACCGGCTCGCTGGTCGCCGACCGGTCCGGCGTCGCCACCGCCTACGCCATCTTGAACCTGCAGGAGCGCGGCACGTTCTTCGTCGGCCCGGGCACCGAGGTCTACGAGGGCATGATCGTCGGTGAGAACTCCCGCGCCGACGACATGGACGTCAACATCTGCAAGGAGAAGAAGCTCACCAACATCCGCTCGTCCACCGGCGAGGAGCTCGAGCGGCTCACCCCGCCGCGGCAGCTGTCGCTTGAGGAGGCCCTGGAGTTCTGCCGCGAGGACGAGTGCGTCGAGGTCACCCCGTCGGCCGTCCGGCTGCGCAAGGTCGTCCTGGACGCCAAGGAACGCGAACGCATCCGCGCCCGCACCAAGCGCTCCGGCGGCTGATCCGCTCCGACACGCCGATCAGGCGCGGCGCGCCTTCGAGTGGGCAGGGTGCGTGCGTGCGCGCGGGCGGCGGCCCTCCCGTGGGGAAGGACCGCCGCCCGGTGACGATTGCGTCGGCGTCTACTTCAGGCTCACGGTGCCGGTGACGTCGGCGGCGAGGCGGAGCTGGTCGCCGTCGCGGAGCGGGGCCTCGACGCCCCGCGGAAGCCGCTCGCCGTTGACGAAGGTGCCGTTGGTGGAGCCCTCGTCACGCACCCACGCGGTGCCCGACGGGTCCAGCCAGACCGTCGAGTGGCGCCGGGACACGTTGTCGTACTGGGTGAAGGTGGACGCGACGGGGGACTGGCCCGCGTCGCGGCCCAGCACCAGGTGCTGGCCCACCGTCACCTTGATCTCCCCGCTGGGGAACTGCACGCGCAGCACTGGCGAGCTTTGGGACGACGGCAGCGGACGCAGGCACGAGTCGCACTGCGCCGCGCCCGGGTTGCTCAGCACCGCCTCGCAATAGGGGCACATGAGCGCGGTGCTGTCCGGGCGGCCCTGCGGGGACCGCTGCTGGTGCGCCTCGGGCGGCACCAGCGTCGCCTCGCGCCCGTACGTCGGCGGCATCGGGGCCCGGGACTCCGGCTGGTGCGACGGCGGCGCGTACGGGTTGTCGGCCGGAGCGTACGGGTTATCGGCCGGAGCGTACGGGTTGTCCGCCGGCGCGTGCGGCTGCGGACCCGGGCCGTGCTGCTGGTGCGGCTCGTGCGCGGGCGGCGCCTGCTGCTGCGGCGGCCCCCAGTGCTGCTCGGGCATGGGCGGCGGCGTGGCCTGCCCCCAAGGGCTGTCCATCTGCTGGCCGCCCCCGCCCGGGCCCTGCTGCTGTTGCTGCGCCCAGGGGTCCTGCGGCGGCGCCTGGTGCTGGGGAGCCTGGTGCTGCGGCGGGGCAGGGGCCTGCACCGGCGGGTTCCACGCCTCCGCCCCCTGCTGCTGTTGCTGCGCCCACGGGTCCTGCGGCGGCGCCTGGTGCTGCGGCGTCTGCTGGTAGGGAGGCGGGGCCTGGTGCTGCGGGTGGCCGCCCGGCCCCTGCTGGTACTGGCCGGGGTCCTGCTGGTACGGCGGCGGAGCCTGGTGCTGCGGCTGCCCCTGGTCGTACGGCGCCTGCTCGTACGGCTGCTGGTAGGGGTACTGCGGAGAGCCCTGCTGGGGCGGCGGGTACCCGGCGCCCTGGCGACGCGCGCCCCCGCTGCGGGCCAGGTTCGCTCCGCAGCTCAGGCAGAGCAGGTCGCCCTGCTGGTAGGGCTCGTCACAGACAGGACATTTCAAGGTCGCCATGACACTTCCCCCGCACGTACGCCGGCACGTTCGAGCCTCGATGTGAGGTGCTCCATGTCACCCCTTCGCGGGATCCCGATGTAGTACACCCGCCTTCCCTCCGGCCCCTCGTCCACGGAAACCTGGATCCGGGGCCCTGTGTCCCGACCGGTCTGGTCAGAGCCGTCGGCCAGCGCCCCGTACCGCTCGCGCCCCAGCGGGGACAGCGGGACGATGCGCTGGTTGGACGACCCCCTCCAGAGTAGAGAGCCGTCCGGGGAGTGTCGCCCCCCCGGATTGAGCCGGTCGACGTACGGCCCGGTGATGACCGCGTCGCACAGCTCCAGGATCGCGCTCGTCCGCGCCGAACGCAAAAGCCGCGAATAGGCGTATCCGCTATAGACGAGGACGTCCAAGGAGATCGTCTCATGTCCGGAGGAGTCCCGCCACGCGCGGATGCCCCGCAGCAGCGCGGCCAGCGCCTCGGGCTGCTGGAACGGCTCGCCCCCGGAGACGGTCACGCCGTCCAGCGGACGCGGCAGGGACTCCAGCCAGCCCAGCACCGCGGCGACCGGGACGGCCTTGCCCGGGTCGGGCTCCCACGTGTCGCGCGACAGGCAGCCGGGGCAGCGCAGCGTGCACCCCTGCGTCCAGATGCCGGCGCGCACCCCCGGCCCGAGCGTGGTGACGGGATAGTGCGCCTTGGCCAGCAGCAGCGTCTGCGCGTCCCCGGGTCGCCCGCTCACTTCAGGTCCAGGTGGACGATGCTGCCCTCGCGGCGGACGCCGGTCACGGCGATGCGCTCGTCCGGTGTCAGCTCCCGGTCGAACAGCGCCCGCGCCAGCGGATTCACGAAGTAGGACTCCAACTTCATGCCGATGCCGCGGCCGCCGTGGTCCAGGTCGGCCGTGCACCACTCGCGCAGCGTCTCCCGCACCTCGTCGTCCACCGTCAGCTCCACCCGGTGCTCCTCGGTGACGCGGCGGCAGATGTTGGCGAGCTGCAGGTCGAAGATCTTGGCGGCGGCCTCGGGGCCGATGAAGTCGAACACCACGATGTTGTCGCCGAACCGGTTGAGCAGCTCCGGCCGGTTCAGCACCTCGGTGAAGTGCTCGGCGACGGCGGCCTTGATGCGCCGCTCCACCTCGTCGTAGGACATGCCCGGTGCGACGTTGCGCACCCGCACGGGCGCGCCGTCCGGGCCGATCTCCTGCCCGCGCGCGAACATGCCCAGGTTCGAGGTGAAGATGAGGATCGACTCGGAGAAGTGGACGGTGTTGCCGCGCCCGTCGGTGAGCCTGCCGTCCTCCAGGATCTGCAGGAACTTGTCCAGGATCCGCGGGTGCGCCTTCTCGATCTCGTCGAACAGGATCACCCGGAACGGGTCCTCGCGCACCGCGTTGGTCAGCTCCCCGCCCGCCTCGTGGCCGACGTACCCGGGCGGCGCGCCGATCAGCCGGTCGCCCGAGCCCTCGCCGGAGAACTCGCTCATGTCGAAGCGCAGGTAGGCCGACTCGTCCCCGAACACCAGCTGGGTGATCGCCTTGGCCAGCTCGGTCTTGCCGGTGCCGGTGGGGCCGGCGAAGAACAGCACCCCGCGCGGCCGGCTGCCCGACCGGGCGGCCTGCGCGCCCGACAGGCCCAGCACGGCGCGCTTGAGGATGTCCAGGGTCTTGGTGACGGCCTGCGGCTGCCCGATCACCCGCTCGGGGACGCGCCGCTCGCCCTCCAGCACGCGGCGCCGCAGGTGGCCGCGGTTCCACGGGTTGTCCAGCACGCCCAGCTTGTAGGTGCGCACCGCGTCGGGCAGGTCCGCCAGCGCCACGTTGCGCTCCTTGGCCAGCCGGGTCACCTCGATCATCGACTGCAGGGTCAGCCCGTCGGCCTGCTCGGCGAACGCGTCGCACGCCTCGGCGGCGGCCCGGTCGGCGTCCACGTCGCTGATGCCGAACGCGCGGGCCAGCAGCCGCGCCGTCTCCTGCCGGTCGCCCAGGTGCGGACGCGGAATGGTGATCTCGCGGATGTTGTCGTTGTCGGCGGTCAGCCACGGCGGCAGGTCGCCGGGACGCTCCACCAGCCAGATGATCGGGTTGTAGAGCGGCTTGGGCCGCGCCCCCACCACCCGCACCGGCCGGGCGGTGCGCGACAGCTTGGCGCAGAACCGGAAGAAGTCGCGCTCGGCGGGCTCCAGGTCCGTGGGGCTGCGGGCGATCCGGGACGCCGAGTCGATCAGCACGGCGGCGCGCACGTCCACCGACGGCCGCGCCACCGCCGCCAGATGCTTGGTCAGCCCCTCCAGGGACGGCTTGCGCTCGCCCTTCAGCTTGCCCAGCAGCCGTTCGGCCGCCTCCGCCGCCTCCTCGCCGGTCTCGTCGTCGGTGTCGGGGTGCACCTGCAGGCCGTCCACCGGGTCGTACACCACCAGGCAGGAGAAACCGCTGGAACGCAGCGACTCCCACAGCAGGTCGCGCAGCGGGAGCAGGCGGGCCGGCCCGGCGGCGTCCAGCGACGGCGCCAGGAAGCTGTCGTACAGGTTGCCCGACAGCACGTACTGGGAGTGCACCGACAGGGTCGCGTCCAGCTCGCGGATGAACGGCGGCCAGCCGCGCAGCCGCCCGCCGAGGGTCGGTGAATCAATGCTCATGCCTCGCTCCGCTCACGGTCCGCGGTCCCGCGCCCCGGTCGGTCACGCGGGGCCGGTCGCGCGTCCCGGTGGTTCGCGTCCTGCCTTGCGGGTCCTATTGTCCCGCGTCGCGTCACCCGTGCTCGCGATGGCGTTCGCGCCGCCGGGCCTGACGGGTCCCGGACCGCCGTGCGCGATCGGTGACGGGCAGGTCGCGCACGCCCGGCTCCAGCCGCCAGGTGACCTTCGAACGCACGCCGGCGTCCGCCAGCCGCGCCCGCGCGGCCTCGAACGCCGCGCACCACTCCCGTTCCCGCTCGACGTCGAGCCTGCGGTCGTCCTCGCTCTCGGCGGGCCGCGTGCGGACCATCGCCGCGCGGATCTGCGCCGCGTCGTCCACCCGCATGCGCACGCGGTGCTCGGCCCAGGAGCCGCGGGTCAGGACGACCTCGCCGTCGGCGGCGGTGAGCGTCTCGAACCCGGTCTGCACCTCGTAGCCCAGCTCCTCGAACGCCGCGGTCACCGACTCCAGGACGTACCGGCGCTCCGCCTCGGCCTGCTCGGCGGCCTCCCGGGCGGCGGCGCGCCGCCGCTCCTCCTCGCGACGCTCCCGGGTTCGGGCGTTGGCCGCCTGCACCCGCAGCCGCACCTCGGTGAGCACGGCCTCGGCCTCCGCCTCACCGGACGCGTCGGGCAGCAGCGCGGCGGCCTCGGCGACCCGACGCCGGTCCTCGGCGGAGACGTCGGGCAGCAGCCGCCCCACGACCCGTTCGAGCCGATGCCGGACTGACTCGTGCGCCTCGCCCGGCGCCGGCGTCTCGGCGCGCGGGCCGAGGTCCGCGCCCAGCGACGCGGCCGCTCGGGGAAAGATCTGTTCGCCGATCTGCGCGGCCAGGTGCTGCGACAGGCTCGCCTCCGCCTCGTCCAGGGCGGTGTCGGTCGCGGCGCACCACGCGTCCAGTTCGGCGACGTCCTGCTCGGTCGGTTGGAGCGGCCGGGGGAGCGGCACGTCGGCGCCCAGACGCCGCCCCGTCTCGGCCAGCGCGGCGATGCGCGCGTTGCGTTCGAGCACCCGGCGCAGCGCGCGCTCGTACGCCTCCGCCTGGGCCAGTGCCGCGGCGCGCTCCTCCGTCTTCGCCGCGGCGAGCGCGGCCATCGCCTCGGCGCCGCGTCCCGCCGCGCCCGCCGCGCGGCCCAGCGCCCGGTTCATCCCCAGGGTCAGGACCACCGCCGCGTCCAACGCGATGTCGGCCTCGACGCCACTGCTCATGATGCTCCTCCAAGGCCGTGCTGCCTCGCCCCCGACATCGTCCGCCGGCGGCCGTGGACGCGGGGCGTCACGCCAGCGCCCTCCGCTCCTCCTCCGCGTGCCGCTGCCGCCAGCGGTGCAGCCGCACCCCCGCCGCCACCGCGTGCGCGGCGGGACCGGCGACGAGCAGCAGCGTCCACAGCAGGCTCGCCACCGAGGTGACGACCGCCATGAGCATGAGGATCAGCAGGAGCGGGACCGTCCCGGCGAGCAGCAGCACCCCGCAGCCCCGCCCGCCGGTGCGCCGCACCGCTCCCGACATCGTCTGCGACGCCTTCGACAGGCCGCGTCCGCTCGCCCCGAGCACCCGAGACAGCCACGACCACGGCCCGTAGGGGAGATAGTCGCGCCCCTGGGCGCGGGCGAGCAGCACCTCACTGCCGCACTGCACGGCCCACGCGACCACGGACAACGCCGCGAGCGCCCCGAACGGCACGCCCGAACTGCGCTGGAACCCGCCGACCGCCTGCGTTCCGCCGTCGCCCCCGCCGAACAGCGCGCCGACGACCCAGCTGCCGAACAGCCACAGCAGCAGCAGAGGCAGCGACCAGGCCACCGCGCGAGCCGCCGCGGCGCCGCGTCCGGCCAACCGCTGCCGCTCGCGCTCCGCCCACCGCGCGCGCAACGCCTGGGCGCGCTGCTCGGCCGCCCTCAGCTCACGCTCCCGGGCCTCCAGTTCCAGGACGGCCTCGGGTCCGGTGCGGGCCACGGCGAGCAGACGGAGCGGATCGTCGCCCGCGCCCTCCGCCAGCCACTCCAGCCACGGCACCTTCTCCTGCGGCCCCGCACGTGCGCGTGCGGCCGCATCGCTCACCAACCGGCGCGTCCGACCCGGATCGGCGGCGAGCGCGAGCAACGTCAGCAGCACCACGGGCGGGTCGTCCGCAGGTGCCGGCGGACCGGCCACACGGACGTCGGACGACGTGCTGCCCGCATCCGGCAACCGCGCCTTGGCTCCCGCCGGCAGCGCGTCCTGAGAACGCAGCCATCGGACGAGCTCATTCCAGGCGGTCACGTGCGCGCGCCACTGCTCGTCGACACGCGCCAAATCGTGGGCGCCGTCGAACCCCGCCAACACGTCCAGCAGCCGGTGCTCCCACAGATCCCGGCCCAGCAGGCAGGCGGTGCGGTGGTCGGGGTGCGCGGCGTCATCGGCCAACGCGGCGAGCCCCGCCAGATCCCCGGCCGCGACGCGCCGTCCCCGATAGTGCGGAGGCAACGACGGGTCGAGCCAGCGCACAAGGTGCAGCAGCTTCACGTCCGGCGGCAGCTTCGACGACAACGGCCCGTCGATGAGCTCGATCCGGCTGTCGTCCGGCAGGCCCGCCAGCCACTCCCGCAGGACGCGGAACGCCTCCTGGCCGCCGCCGAAGAAGAAACGCGCGGCCTCGTCCCACTTCTCCACGAGCGCACGCGCGAGCTCCGCACGATCGGTGAAGCGGCGTCCGGCGAAAGGCAGGCCAGGCCCCCGCACGTCCACGGCCTCCGCCGCCTCCGCCACCGGCGGCGACCCGCCCTCCAACCACTGCGCCACCTGCTCGGCGCCCCACCGCTTCCGCGGATCGCGGGTCAGCAGCCCCCGGCACAGCAGCCGCAGCCGAGGGTCGGCCACGTCGTCCGCCGACACCGGACGCGTCGCCAAATGGTCGATCACCGCGGTCTCGCTGAGCCCCGCGAACGGCGGCCGTCCCGTCGCCAGCTCCCGCAGGATCATGCCGAGCGACCACCAGTCCCGCGCCGGCGACACCTGCCCCGACAGCGACTCGGGCGCCGCGTACGCCAGCGTGCGCGACGACGAGGCGAACACCACGCTCTGCTCGATGACCCGGCTCAACCCGAAGTCCGCGATCGCCACCCGCAGCGGGTCCGTCCCGGTCACCAGGACGTTCTCGGGCTTGAGGTCGCGGTGCACGATGCCCGCCCGGTGCAGCGCGACCAGCCCGTCGGCCAGCTGGGCCGCCGCCTCGGCGACCACGTCCGGCGGCAGCGGCCCGTCCGCCAGCGCCCGCAGGTTGCCGCCGGGCGCGTACTCGGTGATCTCGTAGTCGCGTCCCTCGGCGCGCCCGGTCTCCAGGACCTTCACCACGTGCGGCGAGTCCAGGTCGGGCAGCTTCGCCCACACGTCCCGGTCGGCCTCGAACCCGCGGCGGAACAGCTTCACCACGAACTGGCCGCCCCGCGCGTCCCGCACCAGCAGCAGGTCGGACTCGGCGCCCTGCACGGGCAGCTCAGCCACCGTCTCGAACCGCTCCGCCAGAACGGCGGGCAGCCGCACCAGCGGAGCGCCGCCCGCGGCCCCGTCCCTGCGGGTCTCCCCGGGCCGCGGACCCGGCACGAACGGATCGCGCCGCGTGACAGCGGGGTCTCGCCGTGTCTGGCGCGGGGAAGCGTCCTCGCCGTGAGGGTCGAAGTCGGCCACCTGCCCTGCCCCGTCTCTGTCGCGTGACTCGTCGGGAGTCTAGATCTTGTCCTTGATGGCCCGCAGATGCTCGACGCCCTTGAAGCGCACCACCACCGCCTCCATGAAGATGCGCACCAGGACGGCCTCGAAGATCCAGACGACCGGCGCGCTCAGCATGATCAGCAGTCCGAGCAGCCAGCCGTTGCGCAGCTGGAACACCCACACGCCGACGACCAGCACGATCAGCGCCGACAGCGTCACCAGCAGCAGCGCCAGCACGTAGCAGAGCCGGATCAGCTTCGGCGTCACCAGATGGTCGAAGTTGGTGTCGAGCAGCGCCCCGAGGAACCCCTTGTCCTCCGGCCTCGGCCGCCACTCCTGCTGCTGCCCGTACCCCGCCTGCCCGGGACCGCCGTACGACGGATGCTGCGGCTGCGCCGGCGGCCCGTACTGCCCCCCGTGAGGCCCAGGCACCGCGGAATGCTGCTGCCGCCCCGGATCAGAAGGATTCGTCATCGCCTCGACTCCCGCTAGCTCCGCCCTACAGGAAGACTCTAGGCCGCCGCGCCTCCCCGGCCGAGTGACCGAACCGCACCAACCCCCGACTCGCCACACCCCCGCTTCGCGACAGTGGGGACGCGCCCGGCGACCCGGTGGTCAGTTGCGTGCGGTGGAGACGGCGACGGCGCTGAGCAGATCTCGGTCGAACTCGAGGCGTACGCGCCGTCCAGTGGTCCGGAACTCTGCGGCACGGTCGTCGGGCAGGCCTCCGAATCCTGCGTCTCGCAGAGCAGCCAGGGCCTCGGTTCGGGAGACGGGAGCCAGACGGGGAGCGCGTGCTGTGGACATCAGGCCAGGCCAGTGGACGCCGGTGAGCGGCAACCGCACCGAGAACCCCACCAATGTGTCGTCCTCGAAGGTCAGAGAAATGTCACCTACCGCAACGCCCCCGAGAGACGCGGCGTCGTGTGGGACGCCGACCACCACGAGAGCGTCGCTGCGATGCATGCCCAGCGCCAGCCCGGACAGCTCGCCCCCTGCCACTAGGGCGACCAGGGCCTGCAAGGCTTCCGACTGCTGCGCCTCGGCTGCCCTTTCAATGACGTTCCACGGGTTGGGCTCCGCGGGCAGAAAGTCGGACAGGTAGAAGAAGTCGGCCACCGAACGGTCGGCGTCGAGGCGCCAGACCGCATCGCATTCCTCGCACAGCCAGAAGTGCTCGCCGGTGGTGCGCACCCGGTAACGGCAAATGACCCCCTGCCCGCAGTCGGGACAGACCTTGTCGTCGTCCGTCGTTCTTCCGTCGGCCGACTCCATCATCTCCTCGCACCCAGAGGTGGCCGGTCTTCTGTGGAAAGGCGCTCAGAGTACGAGCCTATGGGGGTGCCCGCCCGCACTCGAGCACGCGGCTGCACGCCGAGATCCGCCGCCAGCGCCTCGACCATGCGCACAAGACCGCGTTCGCGCTGGTCCGCGCGTATGACGTGATCGTGCACGAGGACCTGCGGATTGCGAACATGACCCGCTCGGCGTCCGGCACGGTCGAGCAGCCCGGCTGGGGCGTCGCCGCCAAGTCGGGATTGAACCGGAGCATCCTGGACGCGGGTTGGGGGTGTTCCTGCGAGTGCTTGCGGACAAGGCTGAGAGCGCCGGTCGCGAGCTGGTCGCGGTTGAGCCCCGCAACACCTCTCGCATGTGCGCCCGCTGCGGCCACGTCGCGAAGGAGAACCGCGTGAGCCAATCCGCATTCGCGTGTACGGCGTGCGGGCATGCCGCGCACGCCGACGTGGATGCCGCGATCAACAGCCTGAGGGCAGGGCTTGCCCTTCGCGACGCCGCACCAGCGGCTCAGCGAGAAGCCGCTCCCTTCATGGAGCGGAGGAGTCGCAGTTCAAGCTGGCTTGCGAGACCGGCACCGGTTGCCGGGCGCGGCGACCTCCGGCTACGCCCCCCACCTGTCGGCCGGCTGCGACCGGGGCGGCGCGGTGGGCGCGTCCCTCGAGCAGCTCAAGCGCAAGCAGCAGGCTCTGGAACCCGGTTCCCGCATCACCGACACGACCGTCAGCGGCAAACCCGCCTTCAAGGCCACCTACGAGTCGACGAAGAAGTCAGGCCCCATCAGCGGCCTCACGGTCCGCGTCTCGCTGTCGGCCGACCGCTTCTGCTTCGTCGACATCGAAGCCCGCCAGGGCGCCATGCCCCCCGAAGCCGACCAGATCGCCTCGTCCTTCGCCCTCGCCTGACCCGTCAGCCGTCGTTCACTCGACTCCTACTGCAGGTCGACTCACTGGGGCTGATCTGAAGCGGCCAGGGATGCCGTTGCGCGCTTCGGGCCAGGGGGTCGACCAGAGAACTGGGCGAACGCCCACCTCAAGTGCTCAGTGATGGGTGTGCGCACTTCGAGCTGCCTCATCCCGTTCACGAGCGATGGCTCACAATGCGGCGCAGCTATCGAACAGCGCCGTCGATCCACATGTCGGCCCACATGTCGGCCGGCGTCGAACGCGATGTTTGTGAAGATTGTCCGGTCCGCAATCCTCCTTTGGGGCGTGCCGACTCGGACGCCGGATCGTCTGTGGAGACGATCGCGCCCCTGTCGTGGTCTCGAGTCGCTCGACAGCATTCGTTACTCTCTGTCACAAAATATGGCATGTTGGCGACGTCCAAGGATTTTGAAGTTTCTACGAATGGCCGAATGTGGACACTTGCGTAGAGCCCTGTCCTGGTCGCTGCCGTGGCCGGACAGCCGTTCCTGACGCGCCCAGGTCGCTGTGACCAGGCATTTCGTCGAAGTGATGAAGAGGGCGGAAGGCGGCTCCGCTGAGGCGGCCCACGTGCAAGCGCCCCGCATCGTGCCTGTTCATGCCGGTAATAGGAGGGTGGCGGGGAGAGATATGAAGATCGCTAGGCCCCTGAACCGAGGCGGAGGGGTTCGCGTCAGATCCTGCAGGGTCCGATTCGGCCTCTGAAGGCTCCGTGGAGGAAAGAACCTTGAGGGGTGACAGTTGTGACAGCTATTGTCATCCCGCTTGAAATACAAGTAAGCGGGGTACGGGGGCGCGGCTGTGCCCGGACGGGAACGGGGCGGGCCGTCATGAGAAGGCTGACGAACCATCCGGAGCGCGTGTGACTGCCGTGATGCTGCTCGGTGACCTGCCTAGCACGGGGCTCCTCGGGGCTGCGGCAGCCCAACGGCTTGACGTGCACGCGGCTTCAGAGGGCCTCCCGTGGCTCATCGATCGGATGGCCCATGCGCTACGGGGGCATGGAGCGGTCCTCGTCGTGTACCCCTCCTGGGAGGCCGAGGCGGCACGGAGGGTGATCAGCCTGGCCCGGGGCGTCTTGCTCACCGATCGCATCGCCGGCATGCCCCTGGATCTCCCTCCGCTGGCGCTCTCTCTTGTGGCAGACCAACTCGCGTTCGTCTCCCAGTACGTCAGACCAGGGGTGCTTGCGAGCATGGCTCCTCGGTTGGCGGGTGAGGTGTTCGCGGGTGCCTGGGTGAACAGTGTCGCCAATCTGGACCACATCGCCATCGGGCTGGGGGCGCACCTCTCCTCCTACTTGCCTGGCAGTGGCTTCTCGGTGACCGCGGCGCCCGCTGCGGAGGTCCACCGGATCAGCTCATCGGAGCCGGTTCCGACGATCACCCGTCGTCCCGTGGATCCGGTGCTGCTGCTGGTCGCCAACGGGAATGGCGACCTGGATTGGGTTCGGCAGCGGCTGGTGCCCGCGATGGGCGTCGCATCAATCATTGAAAGCGCTGCCCAGCCGCTTAGTCCGAAGTTCTGGGGCACCAAGAAATATGTTGAGTTCGTTGCTTTCAGCGGTCACCCACAGGCGTTTCAGGGGCTGTTGCGGCTGACCGTCTGCCGCCCATGCGGGTGGTGTGAGGAGCCGACAGCGCTTGCGAAGTGCCCCTTCTGCTCCATGGTTCAGCCTGGGCAGCAAGTTCGACATGCGCCGCAACAGTCGCCTATGGCGACAGGGTACGGGCAAACAGTGTCCGCTTCTTCTCCCCTGCATTTCGCCGCTGCGGATCGACAACCGCACAACGGTTCCACGCAGCAATTCCAACCGCCTCGGCGGTCGGCGGCCTCGCCTCAGCCACTCGGCCAACCGGCGCAGCAACGACAGGAGCAGCGGCCTCGGACTTACTGGCCTGCTCAGGATGGGCGCCAGCGGTCGGACTCGACTCGAGGGGTGCCATCGCCGCGACACTCGGGGACGGCGCAGTCTTCAGACCTTGCGGAGCAGACGCGCGCCTCGATCAGTGGAACGGAGAAGACGCTTCCGAAGCGCCCACCCGTCGGTGACGTCCCAGCACGTACTCCCTCCGTCGGCAATGGGCTCCGCTCTACGCGGGATGACGTGCCGTTCGCCCGGGTGAAGGAGCAGAGAGAGCCGGAACCATCGGCGCCGCCTGCCGCCGACAACAACGCGGGCATGCCAGACGGCATCCCCGGTCCGAACAGAGTCGAGTGGCCGGGGAGGACGCAAACGGTCGTGTTCCGGCGGGTGCCGAAACCCTAGCCGTCATTCGAGTTTCTCGCCCCAGATCGGAGTCACATGAACCCCCGGCAGCGACGCGGAGTATTGTTGATGATCTTGGCCGCTCTCGGTGCGGTTTTCGTCTTCATCAGTGTGGTGGGATATGTCGGCTCGGTCCGCGCCGAGGTGGGTCAGATGACCCAAGTGCTGCAGCTCACCAGACCTGTGAAGGCCTACCAGCCCATCTCGCCTGCGATGCTGCGAAAAATGGAGATTCCCGTGAAATGGGCATCGAAGTCGATGATAAGCGATCCCGCGCAGCTGAACGGCAAAGTCGCGGCCGCGGACATCGCGGCGGACACCTACATCCAGCAGGGAATGGTCATCGATGCGCCGGTGCTGCGGCCGGGCCAGCGTGAAGTAGCCATCCTCATCAATGCCGAGACCGGCGTCGCGGGCAAGGTTCGCGCCGGAATGTTCGTCGACATCTATGGGACCTTCCAAGAGCAGCAGCAGAACCAGCAGAAGAACTGCGCGGTGCGAGTCATCAGCAGAGCCCAGGTGATCTCGGTCGGTCAGTTGCGGACCCAGCGGGGCGACGCTCCTAACGAAGTGGACCAGGTGGTTCCGATCACCTTCGCGCTGTCTGCAGCCGACAGTCTCAAGCTCACGCACGCCGAGAGCTTCGCGAGCAAGGTGCGACTGGCCCTCATCGGTGCTGGAGGAGAGCCGACCACTCCCAAGCTCGAGCCGGTGTGCCAGGCCACGCCGTCCAGATAGGAGATCGTGTGAGCATCCGCATCCTCTTGGGAGCGAGCGACGTCGGAACGGTCGCCGGCCTGCGCACTCAGCTGGGCGAGCTCACCGACGTGGAACTCGTCGACGTCGAGCGGACCTCTGCTGACGTCCTGGGGGCGATCAACAGCACTCCGGGTCTCGATGTCGTCCTCATCGACCAGGAGATCGGGGGACTGCCCGCGCTCGACCTCGTCAGGGAGATCACCCTCCGCCATCCACAGCTCGGCCTCGTCCTCATCGTGGCGAACGCGTCGGCGGAGTTCATCAGCCAGGCGATGGTCGCCGGAGCCCGTGCCGTGGTTCCGCGTGACCCGACTCTGGCCGAACTGCAAAGCCGGATCGAGGCGGCGGCCGAGTGGGCGCGCAGCATGAAGCGGCACTTTGAGCCTGGACAGAATCCCGCGTTCCCGGATCGCGGCGGTCAGCTGGTGGCGATCGCCGGAGCCAAGGGCGGGACTGGAACCACCACACTGGCCATTCATCTGGCCAGCGCCGCAGTCACTGTCGGGCAAACCGTCTGTCTCGTGGACATGGACCTGCAGAAAGGGGATATCCCGAGCTTTCTCGACGTCACACATCGAAGGAGCATCGCTGACCTCATCGACGCCGCCGACGAACTCGACGGCTCGATCCTGGCTGAGGCGCTGTACGTGCATCCGGACGGCCTTCACGTGCTGCTCGCCCCTGCCGAGAGCGAGCGGGCAGACGAGATCACCGCGAAGGCGGCGCGGCGGATCTTGGCCGCACTGCGTTCTCGATACGACGTTGTCGTCGTCGACTGCGGCGCCTTCGTCACCGATGGGAGCGCGATGGCGGTAGAACTCGCCGACAGGGTCCTCGTCACCGCCACTCCCGACCTGCCTGCGTTGCGTGCGGTGAAGCGGCACGCCGCAATGTGGGACCGACTGGGCTTGCGCAAACCGGACGATATTTCGGTGGTGCTGGTCCGACACGACCGCAAGAGCGAGATTCAGCCCGACTTCGCTCGGAAAGTATTGGGGCTGCCCATGCTGAAGACTGTGGTGCCCGCGGTCTTTCGCAGTCTGGAGGAGGCGGCGAACACCGGCTCGCCAAAAGCCGTGGACAACGCCGCGTTCCGCAAGGCGATCGGTCAGCTCGCCGTCGAGACGGGCATCGTCCCCGAAGGGCTCGGCTCCTCTGTGCCCGGCCGGAGGGGAGGTCGTGGAAAGAACGACAGGGACAAAGGTGCCGCGCTGACGGAGTTCGCCGGCATCTTTCCGATGATCTTGTTTCTTCTGCTGATGTGCTGGCAAGTCGCCCTGCTCGGTCTTACTTCGATGTTCGTCGGGCACGCCGCCAACGAGGCGGCGCGTGCGGTTGCCGTGCTCGGTTACGACACCCCTGAGGCGCGGGCCGAAGTTCGACGGCGTGCGGAGAAGCGAATACCGGGCGGATGGGAGCCCGATAAGCATTTGCACATCAGTGTCACGGAAGGATACGCGCGGGTCAGCCTCGACGCGCCGGCAGTCCTGCCCAACGTGCATGTTCCATTCAAAATGCAGGCGCAAGCCAGGATTGTAGACGAGGGGACGCCGTGATCGCCGCACTTGTGGGCCGTGGCCGCAAGAATCACGTCCACCGGGCAGGAGACCACGGCGGAGTCAGTGTGGAGTTCGCCGGCGTTCTGCCGGGGGTGCTCTTTGTGATTCTGTTCTGCCTGGAATTCATGATGGCCGGTCTCACCGTAGAACGGGTCGAGAACGCTGCGCGCACTGGTGCGCGGATAGCCTCCCAGCAGCAGGAGCCGAGTCAGTGTGAACGCGCCGCTATGGAGGCGATGCCCGCCTGGTTGAACGAGAAAAAGGTGGCGGCATCTGTAAACGACGGTGGTGTTTCCTGTCGCGTAGAGGCGAAGGTTCCTGTGCTCTTCAAAGGCATTCCATTGGATTTCACCATGCGTCGTACCGTCACAATGCCCCTGGGATGAGCTATGGGACTTCGGGATCGGCTTGAGCAGGATCGCGCGGTTCTACGGCGCGACAACTCACGCGGTGTGTCACAGTGGCGGGCGCGGCTGCTGGAAGAGGTCAACCTCGAGGAGCTGGCCGCGCTCGATCTTCCCCAGCGTCGGGCCCGGTTGGAGAAGATCAGCGACATCATCATCAGTCGCGAAGGCCCCGTGCTGTCAGCCCGGGAACGCGCTGCCCTGATCCGTCGAATCGTCGATGAGGCGCTCGGGTTGGGGGTCCTCGAGCCGCTGCTGGCCGACCCCAACGTCACAGAGATCATGGTGAACGGCCCGAACGACATCTACGTGGAGCGGGACGGCAGAGTCGAGCGGATCGAGACCACCTTCGCCAGCGAAGACCAGCTCTACCAGACCATCGACCGAATCGTCGCCCAGGTGAATCGGCGGGTGGACGAATCCAGCCCGATGGTGGACGCGCGCCTGCCCAGCGGTGAACGAGTGAACGTCATCATCCCGCCGCTGTCGCTGATCGGGCCCGTCCTGACCATACGGCGCTTCCCGCGGACGTTCACGATCGACGAGCTGATCCAGATGGGAAGCCTGGACCGAGCTGCGGGAAAGCTGCTCGCCGCTTTCGTCAAGGCACGGCTCAACCTGGTGATCTCCGGCGGAACCGGCACCGGGAAGACGACGATGCTGAACGCGCTGTCGGCATTCGTGCCGGACTGGGAGCGCATCGTCACCATCGAGGACTCCGCCGAACTCAGGCTCCAGCAGGAGCATGTGATCTCGCTGGAGTCAAGGCCCCCGAACATCGAAGGGGCAGGGCAGATCACCATTCGAGACCTGGTTCGCAACTCGCTGCGGATGCGGCCTGACCGGATCATCGTGGGAGAGGTCCGCGGCCCCGAGACCCTGGACATGCTCCAGGCGATGAACACGGGCCATGAGGGGTCGATGGTGACCGTGCACGCCAACTCCTCCGAAGACGCGATCTACCGGCTGCAGACCCTGGCGAGCATGAGCGAGGTTCGGCTGCCGTTCGAGACGATCCGTGATCAGATCAACGGGGCCATCGACGTGATGATCCACCTGAGTCGCGGCGTCGACGGATCACGCCGGATCAGCGAGATCTCCGTGGTCGCCTCCTGCAGGCAGGAGGATTTCCGGCTCGAGCCGATCTACCAGTTCGAGCAGGAGCCGCTCACCGCGGACAGGCGCGTGCGGGGGCGGTTCCGCCGGCGCCCTCTCCCGGAGACGATCTCGGAACGCCTCTACGCCGCCGGCCTGGAGGTACCTCCCGAATTCCAGACGGGGGATGCGCCATCCGCTTTCGGGGAGGCATCGTGAACATCCCGCTTCCAGCCGTCCTCATCGCTCTCGCGCTGGTGCTCGCCGTCGGAACCTGGGGCCTCTATGAGTACCTCCGCGGCGTTGAGCACCGCCGGATTCTCAGTGCGCGTGGAGCCATGGACGACACCGAGCGCGTCGCGAACAGCCTGCTCCACCGACTGGACCGGCATCTGCGGAGGACGGAGCTCGGCAGGGCGATCAATCGCCGGATCACGGCGTCCGGAATCCAGATGAAGGTCGCCACCTTCCTTCTGCTGGCGGCAAGTCTGGCGATCACGGCCATTCTGCTCATCGGTCAGTGGATGGCCCCGGTTTTCGGGGTCGCCGCGGCTGTCGGCGTGGTCTTCCTCATGCTCGCCTTCCTTCGGCGTAAGGAGGAGAGGCGGAGAGAGGAGTTCGTAGCTCAGTTGCCCGAACTGGCCCGAGTGCTGTCGAACGCCACGAGCGCCGGTCTCGCCATGCGCACCGCCCTGGATCTGGCCAGCGAGGAATTGGACGAACCGGCCCGCAGCGAACTCAGGCGCACCGCCGACGCCCTCAAGTTGGGGCAGCCTCTTGAAGATGCCCTCCGTGATCTGGGAGAGCGGCTGCCGTCCCGAGAATTGGCGGTCCTGGTGTCGACTCTCGTCGTGTCGAGTCGGGCCGGCGGATCGCTGGTGACTTCGTTGCGGACGATCGCCGACACCCTGGACGAGCGCAAAGAGATCAACCGGCAGGTCAAGACGATCACCGGCGAGGTGGTCGTCACCAACTACGCAGTCGGTTTCATGGGCGTCGGCGGTCTGGCCATGTTGAACGTGATCATGCCCGGTTCGCTCAGAGCAATGAGCGAGAACTTGGTCGGGCAGGTCATTCTGGGCGCCGCCGCGGCAGCCTTCGCGGCCAGCGTGATCATCATCCGCCGCCTCACGAGAGTGGACCTCTAAGATCATGATCGCGGTATATCTGCTTGGCGTGGGCGGCGCACTGTGTGTCGTCCTCGGCGTGTGGGGCGTATATCTTGTCCGTGCCGGAGAACAGGTCGCCGCCTCGGCTGTCCCCCCGGTCCCCAAGCGACAAAAGAGCGACATGTCGCCACTGGTGCGGATCGCCGATCGGCTGGGGGCTCCTTTCGCCAGGCTCGTAGAGGAGCTGCTGGCCCCGCAGCGAGCACGGATCGTCAAACGGATCGAGGCGGCGGGGCGCCCTGACGGAATGACCTACGAATCCTACTGTCGGCAGACGGCCGGGTTCGCCGTGCTCTTCGGCGCGGTCGGCGGGTTCCTGATGCTCCAGGGGGAGCTGTTGTTCGGCGCCGCCTGCATGCTGGGAGCCCTGCAGCATGAAGGAATGATCAGGGCGAGGATGCGCAAACGGCAGGATGAGATTCAGCGCACCATGCCGGATTTCCTCGATGTACTCGCGGTCACGGTGTCCGCCGGCCTCAGCTTCCGCCACGCGCTCGGCCGAGTGGCCGAGAGCATGCCGGGGCCCCTGGCCGATGAGTTCATGATCGCCCTCCGCCAAATGGATCTCGGTGTGCCCCGTCGGCAGGCGTTCGAGGACCTGCGGAAGCGCAATGACTCGGAGGCGATCGGCCAGTTCGTCACCGCGATCCTGCAGGCGGAAGAGCTCGGGGCGCCGCTGTCGAGCGCGCTGAACGACATCGCATTGGACATGCGGCGCGAGGCGGCGCAGTGGGCCAAGCAGCGGGCCCAGCGCATCTCACCGCAGGTCACCGCGGTGACTGCGTTCTTGGTGATGCCCGCCCTCCTGGCGGTCATGGCTGGAGCGATGTTCATCGGGACCAACGGAGGTGGTCTAGGTGGGATCAGCTCTCCCTGACGGCACGGCGCCCGATGACTCCATGATCATCGAGCGGATCGGCGGCGCGTTCAGTCTGCTGATGCAAGTGCGAATGCTGGTCGCGGCCATCACTCTCGGGCTGATTCCCGCCGGCCACGTCTCGATCAAAGAGTTCGTGCTGGTCGCAATCCTCGTGATCGCCTCTTGGCAAGCGTCGCGGCGATGGCGGGTCATCGTGCCGTGGCTGCTTCGCTATCCCGTGGCCGCGTTGGCCGACTTCGTGCTGTCGTTCGTCGTACTCGCCATAGGCGGAAGTTCAGGACCGTTTCTGCTCGCCACCGTGGTGACCGCTGCAATCGGAGGGCTGCTCTACGGCTGGCGTGGCATGTTGGTGATCTCGAGCTTGCAGGTTGCGGGGTACTACATCGCCTTCATTCTGACCATGGACAGAGAGGGCGTCGACCTGGCCACGTTTCAGACGGTCCTCGGCCATCCCGTTTATTATCCTCTTGTCGGGTACGCGGGTGTCGCGCTGCGCAGGCTCTTTGAGGAGCAGGTGCGTCAGGAAATCGCGCGCGCTCGAGCGGAGGCTACGGCCGCCGCGGTGGAGGAACGAGCGCGCCTGGCCCGGGAAATGCATGATTCCCTGGCCAAGACGTTGCGGGGAATCGCGATGGCCGCGGCCGCGCTTCCGAAGTGGGTGCGCAGAGATCCCGAGCGCGCCGCTGCGGAGGCGGAGGGGATCGCCGCGGCCACGGCGATTGCTTCGCGGGAGGCCCGCAACTTGCTCGACGAGCTGCGCACGGACAACGTCACCCGTCCGCTTCCCGAGACGTTGCGGGAGGCCGTTGAGCGGTGGGCAGTGACCAGCGGGGTGACCGTGCGGTGCGAGGTTGATGCCGATATCGATGTCGAACTGCGCGTTCGCTACGAAGTTCTCGCGATTCTTTCCGAAGTGCTCACCAATGTCGAACGCCATGCTGAGGCGGCGAGCGTCATTGTCCGGTTGCTCCGTGACGGGGACACGGCGACGCTCACCATTAGCGATGACGGCAAGGGCTTCCACATGGGGACGCTCGAGCATTTCGCACGTGCGGGCCACTACGGGCTTGTGGGGCTCCACGAGCGCGCCGAGCGCGTGGGAGGCCGACTGATGGTGAGCAGCGAGCCTGGGGCGGGCACCACGGTGCTGGTGCGGCTGCCCACCGGAACGACCGGCAGAACATCAGGTCAGGCGCTGGCGGAGGTGGGGTGAAATGTCAGCGCTCAGAGTACTGGTAGCCGATGACAACGCTGTGGTCAGGACGGGGCTGACCGCCATGCTCGAGGCGGACGGCATCGAGGTGGTCGGACAGGTCGGCGACGGGCAGAGCGCCATCGAGGCCGCCGAGCGGCTCCGGCCGGATCTGGTGCTCCTCGACGTGCGGATGCCGCTGGTCAACGGAATGGACGCCGCCACTGTGATCTCCCGGCACACTCGCGTGCTGATGCTCACGTACACCGATGAGCCGGAGGTGATCCGGACCGCGTTGGCCAACGGCGCCGCCGGCTATCTCGTCCACGACACCTTCTCGGAGGATGAGCTTCTCAAGGCTGTACGAGATGCGGCGCACGGCGGCAATCCGCTTTCACCTGCCGTCGCCAGCGTCCTGGTGGGGACGCTGCGCCAGCAACCCGTGGAGACGCTCGCAGCACCGATGAGCCGGTTCCGAGCCGATGCTTCTAGGAAACACGCCGAGTCGCGCTCTGCGCACATGCCGGAAGTCTCTCAAGAGGTAAGGCTCTCCAAGAGCACGTACGGTCTGTCCGCGCGTGAGTGCGAGGTCATGGACCTCATCAGCCAGGGCTGCTCTAACAGCGAAATCGCCGAACGCCTCTACTTGGCGGAGAAAACCGTCAAAAACCATATCAATCGCATCTATGCCAAGCTCGCGGTCACGTCCCGAGGAGCCGCTATCGCGCGCTGGCTGGGAACCGCACAGGGCTCCGAGGACCCAGTCTCGGGCCCACAAGCAGGGCCCCAGGCCCCAATCGACCGACGGTGCTGAATTGGGTTCGTGGACCCTGGGAGATGGCGTCGCGCTTCAGTAGGTTCTCCCTTGACGGACGGGGAACAAATACGGGAGGCATACATGAATCTGCTCATTCCCCTGTATGTGACCGCCTCGCTCTTCCTGCAGGACCGCGTCGACACCTACCTGGAGAAGCGCAAGGACTTCGACAGGGGGGCGAGCTTCTTCGAGTACGCCGCCCTCATCGCCGTCATCGCCGGCATGATCGGCGTGTGGCACAAGTTCAACCTCGGCGAGAAGATCACCAACAAGCTCAACCCGCTCCTCGACAAGCTGAAGTAGACAATCGCGGCGGAGGGGCTCCCCGGAGCCCCTCCGCCGGCGTGATGGTGAAGTGGGAGCTTCTTCGGCTTAGGTCCGTAGACCCTTTCTCAGAGGCCCTCCAAACCATGTACGCTCCTGGTGTCCAGGAGATCGGTGTGAGGAGTGGGTGAACGTACGTGCGAGTGCGTCCGGCGGTACTGACGCTGGCCCTTGCGGCGTCGCTCGCATCGGGCTGCAGCGACTCCGGTTCGAAGTCGGATGGCGAGGAGAACAGCTCTCCCGCCGGCGCAGGCAAGACAGGTGCGGATACCAGAGAGGCCATCGCCTCGGTACGCAGCTTCAAGGATCCGAAAGTGAAGGTCGACTTGGTCGGCCTCAATCGTTTCGGCGGCCAGCACGTGGTCGTGCAACTGCGATACACCAACACCGGATCCGATCCCTACGGCACCGAGTACATGGTGCAGGACATCGCCGTACCGAATGACGCGACCGAAGGCGGTGACCAGGCCTCTGGCATCGGTCTTCTGGATACGGCCGCACGCCGGGTGCTCCTTCCCTACAAGCAGGGCGACGCATGCCTGTGCTCCTCTGGGAACAGCTCGGCGGGACGGGATGTGCTCGAGGCCGGGGAGCACGCCACGTTCTTCGCGGTCGTGCCCGCGCCGGCTCAGGGGGCGAAGACCGCCACCGTCGTCACTCCGGACACGCCGCCGATTCCCAACGTACCGATCAGCGACGAGGCTCCCAGCGCTCCGCCTGGTCAGTCGATTCCCACTCCGGGACCGGGCGCCCAGGCGGTCAGTCATGCGATGGTGGCCACTACCGAGGCGCTCGACGACACCGATGAGACGTTCGACGACGGCCAGAACGTGAAGGTGAATCTGCGGGCGGATGTGCTGTTCGCGCTGAACAAGGCCGATCTGTCTCCTAAAGCTCACGCCGTGCTGAAGGACATCGCGCAGCAGATCGACGCGTCGTCGGACACTACGGTGGAGGTCGACGGGCACACCGACAACACCGGCAACGACGCCATCAACCAGCCGCTGTCGCAGCGTCGCGCGGAGACTGTGAAGAAGGCCTTGGAAGGAATGGTCACCCGCTCGGGCGTCACCTTTCAGGCGAGGGGGCATGGAGCACAGCAGCCTCTGTACAGCAACGACTCGGAGGAAGGGCGCCGTCGCAATCGCAGGGTCACCGTGACCTTCAGCAGGCCCCAGCCCGCTCAGCAGACCCCTTCCTCGGCGCCGAGTTCGGGCCAGGCCGGACCGGTGAAGCTGACCATCGAGGGCACGCCGATGGCGGCCCAGGTGACGGGTGTGAAGCAGCTGGGGAACGGCTTCGGGCTGCTCACCTACCGCCTCACCAACGAAGGCTCCTCCGAGAGCCCCATGAGCTCCCTGAACTACGGCTCGGACTGGAAGAACCAGGTGCAGTTCTTCGCGAACAACGTCGGCCTGGTCGATCCCGCCGGCAAGCGCAAGTACTGGCCCGTGATCTATCCCACGGACTACCCGGGCAACAACGAGTACGCGACGTTGGCGACCCCGACGGCCGGCGCCTGGGACGCAAGGGTCAAGCCTCAGCAGTCACGGGACTTCTGGGCGGTCGTGCCGCTGCCGCCGGCCGCCTCGACGTTCAGTGTTGAGATCGCCAAGTTTCCGCGCATCGGCGGACTTTCGGCGAGTTGATGCACGGCTGTCTTCAGTCAGAGGGTGATCGTGGTCTAGCGGCGCGAGCACGTGGCGTGGGGTGCGCGCGCCGCCTTCGAGAACACTGGTCACCGGGCCAGCCTCTACAGCAGCGCGAAGTATGCCGGTGCGCCATAGACGATGGCCTTTCACGATTGCCGTGAGCCGTGGAGGTGAACCTTTGAGGACGCCCCCGCTGAGTGTGGCCGCTCATTTTCGGGAGTCCGGTCAAACAACCAATCTGATCGTCTGCGGGCGCTAATGGCAGGCGAATGGGCCACGGTAATCTGCCGTCGTAGACGAAAAATTCGTCGGTGACGTCGACTGAACTCGAAGGTGATCGAACTGACAGTCTGGACTTCCCACGCGGCAGAGCAAGACTGTCATCGACGCTCTGTCACGGCGTTCGGGGCGGTGGGGCGTGTGGGGGACACTTGATGGTGCAGCTGGTGGGATGGGCTGTCGTCGCAGTTCTCACGGTGGGTTGGCTTCTGTTGATATGGAGCCTTGTCGAGCGCTGGCGGTCGCGCAACTGGCCGGAGGTCAGGGCGGTCGTCGTTGAGGTGCTCGAGCGCAGGAAGCTCGACTCGAGCGGGCGACCTGAAATCTATTGGAAGCCGGTGTTGTCGTTCACAGCCCAAGACGGGCGTGCAGTCCGAGGCATCCCGGAGCGCCACGGGAGGCTCTCTGCCGGCGAGGAGGTCGCTGTCCGGTACGATCCCGCACGGCCGGAAAAATTTTATGTCTCCGGCTGTCGAAAGGGCGGCATCGGCATCCTGCTTCTCATGCTGATGGCGATTCCCGCTGTAGTTTACGGGTTGGTTCGATTCGCGTTGCCTTTGGCGGATCGGATAGCAGGTCAGCACGTTGGGTCCCCGTTTGGGCCCTGGGGCTCTTAAACAATCTCCAGGTGCCTTCTACTGTCCCTGCCCATGATGCGAGTGCGCGGCGTCCAAGGGGAACGAGGGGCGTCGACCTACGAGTATGTCGCCCTGATAGCGGTCGTCGCCGCGGTGAGCGGTGCGTTCGCCGTGCTCGCGGGACCGATCATCGAAAGCGTGAGGTTTTCCATCTGCCGGGCGTTCGGCGGTGATTGCCCGAGCTCCACGAACCCGCACATCGGTCAGCGAGATCCCAATTTCACCAAGTGCACCATCTTCGATCAGAATCGAACGCTGGGCTTCAATGCGTCCTATCGCGGTATCCGTGGAGAGAACTCCGGCAAGGATCAGCTCATCGAACAGGTGGATCCCGTCACCGGAAAGAAGACCGCGGCGGTGATACTCACCGGCAAATCCGGTCTCGGAGTGGAAAGCGGTGATCGTGACGACGTGCCGATCCTCGATGACATCAATAAGCGTTTGAAGCGCAGGCAGCGAGGGAAGTTCGATGTTTCCGTGTTCGCTGGAATCAACGGCGAACTCGGCTCGCGGTACGACTTTGATGACGTCGAGCAGGCCGAGCGCTTCTTGAACGGGCGGCGCGGTGCCGACTGGAAACGGGTCGTCAGCGGCCTGTCGGGTACTACCGGAAATGCGGTAGAGAACGGACTCGCCACGCTGAACAAATATGTGAGAAAAGGTTGGGCGTGGTTGACCGGCGGCGACCCCGCCAAGGTCGCAGATGAGCAGGGTCTTGCGCCGAATGCGATCATCATCAGGCTGGGAGGTGAAGCCAAGGGAAGCGCCAAGTGGAGCGGCACATTGGGCGCAGACAATAAGGTGCAGGGCAAAGCCAGCGGCGAAGCCGGCCTGAACGGCGCGCTGTCGGGGGACCTGACCGTGTTCACTGAGGGGCCCAACCGCGGCATGCGCATCTATACCAACAAAGGGACACTCGACGACAACCTCAAGGTCGATGGCGGGCTTGATCTGAGCAATATTCTCCCGGCGGCGGCCAAAGTTCAGCTGCAGGGGGCCAAGGGGCGAACGGTCACATACACGGTGGTCTTCGATAAGGAAGGCAACCCTCTGCGTGTGCAGTTCCAGCTGGACACAGAAGTGAAAGGTGGAGGTGGCGTGAAGGTCGGAGTCCCCCAGGGAAAGCAGAATGATCCCGCCAAGACCGGTGAAGTCAAAGGAGATGGCAACGTCGGGCGCAGGTACAGTCACATCTACAACCTCGAGCTCTCCGGCCCGGAGAACAAGGAGAACTTGGACGCCTTCGAAGGGTTGTTCGCGACCCCTGGCGGCCTGGTGGCCGTGCCCAGGAGTTTCTCCTATGGAGATCCCAAGTACATCGAACAGCTGGTGAAGTTCCGTACTGCCATGGACAAGAACGGCCAGGAGGTGAAGTTCGAGTACGATACCTTCGGCGCCACTTTGGGGAGTGAGGGGGCCAGCGGAGAGAAGGGGATCAAGAAGAAGGGGTTCGGCATCGGATGGACGGACGAGACGACCCGGGCCCGTTATCGGTCGGGTCATTACTTCGATCGCCGGCACCCTGATCTCGGATGGGTTCCGCTGGCGAACTGCAGATAGCGAGGGCGGCGGTGGCTGAACGGAGACGAGCAGTGCGCGTCCTCAGGGGCCTCCTGGTCATGGTGATCGTCGCATCCGCTTGCGATGGCGCACCGAGGGGTGGAGGGAAGAGCGCTGGGGCATCGCCCGCGGCCGGTTCCGTGACCGTTGACACGCTGTCTTTCGTCCCGCCTGATCGAATGCGGAGGGTCGCCCCGAGCCGTTCCGAGGTGGCTCTTCAACTCGTGCTGGATGGGGCCACGGCGCGGGCGTCCGTTTCGCGGACGCCGCCTCCTGGGCTGATGGTGTACAAGTCCGGAAGGGACGTAGGTTCTGTGCGCTTCCGGGTCGGAGTGATCCGGGCCAAGCTGTCGGTCGAGGCTCCGGGCGCCCGATTCGCCGAACGTGAAGTGAAAATTCGGGGAGCAGTCGAAGCCAGACTCTTGGAGACATCCTTCACGGAGAATGGAGAACCTGCGCGACAGGTCGATGTCGTGATCGGTACGACCGCCGGCCCGCAGTACGCCATTCGGTACGGGGCCGCACAGAATGCTTTCGATCAGGCCGGTGTCGCTCGAATGCTCGCCACCGCCGTTGTCGCGGCCCCCGAGGGAACGTGATGCGCGTCAAATCCGTGATGATGGGCGCCATCGGGTCATTGCTCGCCAGCCTCATCCTGGCGATCACTGTCGGCATTTTGATCGAGGAGGGGGCCGAGCCGGGCGTAGGCTCGAACGTGATCGCCTGGACCCTGGGGACGGCGGCGCGTGCCGCCGGCGGAGCCCTGGCCGCCTGGCGGACGGTGTCCGCCGGCCGTGCCCGTCTAGTGATCGGTGCCGCCGCACTGTCCGGTGCCGTCGGCTATGCCGTCTTCCTGCTCCTGATGGTCACGCTCAGCCTGCTCGCCGGCCTCGGCGGGCCGTCGGCGGGAGACTTCCTCGGCCTGATTGCCTGGACTGCGCAAGGGGCGCTCGGCGGCCTGGGCGTCGCTGTGCTGCTGCGCTCGCGTATCCAGGCTGCCGGCGGGTCGTGGTCTTACTGATCTCTAGTGGTCGCCACCAGAAACGCCCTGAGAATGTCGTGCCAAAATGGGCCCCGACCTAAGCCCACGGGCCCTGGGCGAAGAAGGGAAAAGAGCCTACCGTGTCGCACCATGAGCGTCGGTGGGTCCAATCGTGCCGAGGACGCCGGAGCGGCCGGGGAGTTCTCACCGGGTGCAGAGTCGTCACCGGGAACGCAGCAAGGTTCGGATACGCGGAGAGAAGACCGCGTCCTTCCACCGAAGCGCACGGCTCCTTTCGAGGACGGGAGCACCGCGGACGAGTCGGCCGTGTCCACGCAGCGCCCTCGGGGGTGGCAGCGTCCGGAAGGCGGCTCGCTGGGCGCAGGACGGTCGACTGTGCGCTGGGGCGCGCCCCGCGGTCCTGAGACGGACATCGGTTGGGTGCCCTCCTCGAATGGGCGCAGGGTCGGACGAGCCGCCGCCGTGGCGCGCCTTTTCGTCTCATGGGGCGCAGCGGTGGGGGTATGGACCATCGGCGCGATCGTTGCGGCCGATCTGGCGCCTTCGCCCAAAGGCACCGTTCCGGTCAACGAGCTGGGAGAGGTGCTCCGACTGCACCTTCCGTGGATTCTCACCAGCTTCCTGGGGACTGTGGTCGCCGGCATCTATCACCGTGAGGCACCTGACGGGATGTACCGGTCGTGCGCGATCCTGCTCGTTCCGATTGCGGGTGCCGTGGCCGGGGTGGTGCTCGGGACACCCGCGGCCTCCACGCTCCTGGCAGCCCTGATGTACGTGATCGACGTGCTCTTGGGAGCGGTTCTCGGTCTCCTGATCGCCAATTCGCTCCGGGAGCAGGATTAGCTGCAGTTGGGTCCCTGGGCCCTGTTCTCCGGATTTCCGGTCGCCCTACCCTCGGCGGGGAGCCTTCTCGATTGATGCGGGACCTGCTCAACGGGGAAGACGGATGATTCAGCGGTTGCGGGGCGTCGGCGCCCGTCGCCACGACGACAAAGGCGGGGGAACAACGATCCTGTTGGCGGGCATGTCCATCGCTCTCGCCTTCGGGGCGGCCATGTTCTTCAAGATCACCCAGCTGAACGACTTCCGGACCAGGGCGCAGGAAGGTGCGGACGCTGCGGCGCTCGGCGCACTGGCCCCGCTACGGGATGAGGCCGTCAACTTGGCCTTGCAAGGCATTCCGCCGGACATGATCGGCTACTGGGTCACCGGCGCGGACGCCACAGCCGCTGCCGAAAAATACGCGGTCAAGAACGACACCGAACTCGTTGGCAAGGTGCGGCAGACGAGCATGCTCGGCTACGTGGCCAAGGCGACCGTCCAGACCAAGTACTGCCAACTCAAGGACGACAGGGAGCTGACCCCTCAAGAGCGGGATGATTTGAAGGCGGGACGCAACCTCTGCACGGACACTGAGGGAAAGAAGGGAATAGGTCGCAGGGCAGGTGCGACCGCCATCGCCAAGTTCTTCCCCCCGACCTGCTCGTACGAATGGATGCCGGGCGAGGGAAGTCCGGACGGCGGCGGCTCGCCGCTGCCGGCGCGACTCCTCTGCAACAACGTACAGGTCTGGCCGAACGGAAACCGCAGCAAGGTGTCGAAACTTTTCAAGGTCAGGCTGGTCGACAAAGAGGACCCTCAGCCCTACACGGGGTTGCCCTACGGTCCCGGAATCGGCGGTCCGATGCCGGACCCGGGGCCTTTGCCCGAGGGTACGCCGGAAATGATCAAACGAGTGATCGCATTCGCCGTGGCGCAGCTCGGGACGTGGTATCAATGGGGCGGAACCTGTACCAACGCGAGTCGTGTCGCCCCCACCCCCGCGAATTGCGACTGCTCCTCCCTGACCCAGATGGCTTACCGGGCCGCGGGCATCGCGATCCCGCGCGTCACCTATGATCAGGTCAACTACGGACGGCGAATTGCCCCAGGGCAGGAGAAGGCTGGTGACCTGGTGTTCTTCCGGCCCGGTCCGAGAGGACCCGAGCACGTCGGGCTGGTCGTCGACCCGGAAAAGGGCATCATGATCCACGCGCCGCACACGGGTGCCCGTGTCGAATACGCCAACTACAAGTCTCGCGGGCCCATCGCGTTCGTGCGCCCCTACAACGAGAGCAGAACCGCCTGATGGGCGCATTCACTCCGGCGCCGGGGCGGCGATGAGCGGTTGGGGGGTCGTCCTGTCGACAGCCGCGGTCGGTCTCGTCGTCGGATATTGCCTGGCTCCGCAGGGCGAACGCTATGAAGTGAAGTTCACCCCCGCGCGCCGATGGGTCGTCGCGGGAACCACCGCTGCGGTCTGCGCGGCGCTGGGCTGGCGGTTCGGTGCATCGCCGATACTTGCCGCCTACCTATATCTCGGTGCGGTCGGAACTCTGTTGAACTTCATCGACCTCGCGGTAAAACGGCTGCCGGATCGGTTCACCCTCCCGTCGTACGGAATCGGTGCGGCACTCATGGCTGTGGCCGTACCCTTCGTCGACGATGGACTCCGCCATCTGCTGAATGCCCTGGTCGGAATGGCAGTGCTGTGGGTCATCTATTTCCTCCAGCACTTCTTCGTTCCGCAGGCCATCGGGCGCGGAGACATGAAGCTGTCCGGTGTACTTGGGCTCTACCTGGGCTGGTTGGGGCAGGACGCCTGGTTTTACGGCGTTATCGCCGGTGCCCTTCTCGGAGGGGTCGCCGCCGTGGGGTTGATGCTGACGCGCCGAGCCTCCCGCAAGTCAGAGATGCCGTACGGCCCGTTCATGCTGGCGGGAACGCTGATCGGGATCCTCTTCGGATGACGTTGCCTTATGACGCGATCCCGCAGTGACGCGGGCCTCGAGTTTGGGTCCGTTTTTGGGCCCTGAGGCTCATGTGCATGATCAGCCCTCGGCATAACATCGAAAGTCGGTCTATGTCAGTCTAAGTCCCGAGGTAGGCAGTCCAGCGCGGAGGAACACGGGCCGTGATGAACTTCTGGCGTAGGGCTGCTGAGCGCCCTGCTGATCGAGGTGCATCGTTCTTCGAGTACGCGGCGCTTCTCGCCGTGGTTTCCGGAATCATCGCGGCCCTGGTGTTGGCCGATGTCCCTGAGCAGATCCTGTCCAGGACCGGGTCCGTAATCTGTAAGGCCCTTGGCGGTTCCGACTGTGGAGGGCCTGTAAACAGCGGTCAGCCGAACGCCGGCCAAAACCCGAAGGCGAGTGACGGCGACGACGGTGACTGCGAGGGGAATGTCTTCCAGAAGGGCCTCTGTCACACTGGGAACTTCCTGGGCGGGGTCGGCAAGGCGTTCTGGAACGACATCATCTACCCGACCGGGATGAGCTTCAAAGGCTTCGGGCTGGGCCTTTGGGACATCGGAACGGGAGTCTGGGAGGGAGTCACCTTCACCGGCTGCCTCCTTCATATCTGCAGCCATGACGGCTTCAAGAGCAATTGGAGTGCCATAGGAGCCCTCTTCACCACCGATCCCAGAGAAACCATCCCGGTTCTCTGGGACGAGATGACCAAGCATTGTCGGAAGTGGAGCAACGAGGACGTCGCGCGTTGCGCGACGGGCTTCATCGGGTCGCTCGTCGGGACCAAAGGCCTCAACAAGCTCGGCAAACTCGGCAAGCTCGGCAAGATTCCCGAGGGAGCGCTCTCCAAGATTGACGAGCTGGCCGACGGAGCGAAGGACGCCGCGAACCGCGCGGAGCGGCTGGCCCGTGAGGGCAAGGTCGATGAGGCGCAGCGCTCCGCCGACGAGGCCGCGCGGAAGGCCGACGAAGCTGAGGCGGAGGCACGAAGAAACGGCTGCAGGGTCGGCTCGCTCGCTCCACCGGGCGAGCTGGGGAGCGTCCTGTTCGGCCGCATGGGCGCGGGCGTGCCGACGCGCGCTCACCAAGGTCTGGCGGTGCCCGTTTCCCTCGAGGGTGACGAGTGCCCGCCGAAGAGCGCGAAGGAGGCCCGGCGCCAGGCCGGCCGAGCGGCCAAGGCCGTTCTGAAGACGAGGTTGAAGACGCTCGGGCTCAGCGACGCCGATATCGACGCCCTGCTCGGGAAGATCAAGGACACCGACAAGGGCTCCCTCGACGCCCTGCGCAAGACGCTGGACGCCACCTCCGACGCCGCCAAGGCGCGTCACATCACCGAGGCGCTTGGGGACCTGGCGGGCCTCGCCGGACGCAACGGTCTGACCAACCAGTCCATCCAGGGTGTGATCGCCCGGCTCAAGAATGCGAGTGGACAGCCCCTCAACGCCGAGAACCGGGCGCTGCCCTCGCTGGCGGCCGAGGTGAGCCACGCCCGCAGGGTGGCCGATTCGGGCCAGGTCAAGCCCGGAACCCGCATCGCGATCGGTGCGAAGGGCGGCACCGACTTCGGCGGCGGGCACAAGGTGGAGTTTCCCGCGGGCGTGGACGCGGACGTCGCCTACGTGGACGCGAGCGGGCGGGTGCACCTCAACGAGGTCAAGGAAACGATGAACGCGCTGATCAGCACCCTGAAGAAGGAGAACGGCGGGCAGCTGGACAAGTACAAGAACTGGGAGGCCTCCAGCAACGGCAAGGCCAAGTTCGTGGTCATGTCGGCGGACGGTGCCGACGACCTCTTCAAGCCGGCATTCCGGACCCAGCTCCAGCAGCTGATCGATTCCGGTATCCCGGTGGAGATCGCCGGCAAGGAGTACGACTCCGCGGCGCTGCGGGCGGCGCAGGCTCGTGGACACTTCTGATGTCGGCGCCCATCGTAGGGTGCCGGAGGAGAGGAGCGTGGTGACCGGGGACGAGCTGGCACCGGAGGAGCTGAGGGGGATCAGCTCGCCATGGTGCCTGACCGACGCGACCGTCAGAATGATCGTGGCGCGCGAACAGGACACGACGACCGCCTCAGTCGAGCAGGCACTCGACGTCCTGGAACGCTGCCGCCGCAGGGCCGCCGCCCATCCTCGGCCGCTCGACATGACCGCCCGGGTGGAGCAGTCGGCGCTGCTGGCGGGGATGGGCGAAGCGTGGGCCGAGTGGCTGCGTCCGTTGGAGACGGCCATGCCCACGCTGGACGACATACGGGTGTCGAATGTGGCGGCGCTGGTCCGGCGCGCCGAAGTGGAGGTCTCTCCCCAGGTCAAGGCGGTCTTCCCCGAAGAGGGCGTGGTGGCCGTCCCACGGAACAGGCCGTCCCTGGACGTCCTGGTCGAGCTGACACGCGTATGGGCGGAGGATCTGTGGCCCACCCTCACGCGTCAGGTGAGCGGCTGGCTGAGTGAACGGCTGAGGCTGGGGGGCTCGGAGGATCACCGAAGGCGCTATTTCGCCCTTCTGGCGGCCGTGGTCCCCGACCTTGGGGACTACGGCGATGCGCTGGTGACCCACCTGGAGTTGACGGGCAGCATGGAGACAGCCGCCTACCTGCTGTGCATCGAGCGGCATCCCCGGACGGCGGAGGCGGCGCGACGCAGCGCCGCCGCGTGTCTGCGGCGGCTGGAGCAGGCGGCCCATCCGCACGGGGACGACCTGCCGGAAGAAATCTGGGATCGCCGTGGACGTCGTTTGTCCGGCGTCCGCACAGGGTTCGTCCGGCAGCACGACGGCCCTCCGGAAGAGCAGATGCTCGAGTTGTCCTTCGAAGACGGCACGGCGCTGCAGATCTGGGCCGGGTACGAGGGGCGGCTGCGTTTAGAGGAGGGCCCGCACACTCCCGGATCCGGGGAGAGCCACTCCGAAGTGGAGGGCTTCACGGAGGCGCAGCTTCTCACCGACGATGTGGAGTGGTATTTCCACGACATCGGCGATGACCCGCGCGTGGCCGACGCCATCGGCCGGACGCTCACCGATTTCCGGGCGTTCAAGGGAGACGATGACCGCGAAGGGCTCGTCTTGCAGTTCGAAACCGTGATGGTGCGGCTTCAGACCGTCGACGATCTGGTCTTCGAGATGACGTGGGGCGACGCCGCGTCCGGGTGGATGGAGGAGTGAAGTGGGCAGGTCCCGTGTCGCTCAGATGCCGGCGGCGTTGACCACGGCACGCGTGCTGATGTTCATGGTGGCGGGGCTGTCGGCGCTGTGGGTTGTGGCATTCCTCGTCGGCTACGGCGTGACGTCCGAGAACGTCGGCGCGGCCATGGTGCAGCTCCTCCCCGGCGCCTTCAGCTTTGCCCTGGCCGTGAAGATCCGGCCCGAACGCCCGCGCATTCGTTTGTGGATCAATATTCTCGAGGTCGTCTGGGTCCTGATCGCCTTCGGCAGGATCGGGCAGGGAGACGTGACCGGGGTCCTGGGGCTGATCCTGCCCGGTATCATCCTCGTGCTGGTCAACACCCGCGCGGCGCGCTCCTATTTCGTGCCCGGCCGCTACTTTTGATTCCGCGGCTCCTGTCGCCGTTTCAGATTTCGGGCCGCGGGCGGCGTTCGGTGCCGGCGGAGTGGAGAGTGATCGTCTACGTCGAGTGCGGCGGGCGTAGCCTCTGAAATCCGCCCATAGGGCGGTCGGGTGTTCATACATTCGGTCATGGCCTTGGAGGCTGTTTGCGGGGCAGGCTTCAAGGGGTGAGCGCTGCCATTCCCGACGATACCTATGACATCAACGTTGGAAGGGGCGGTTGGAGGCCGAGTAGAGGACGCCCACCGGGTGCCACGGCCAAGGTGTGCAGCATCGAGGTGTGCGCCCTGTCCAAGGGCGGGACGATGCTGGCTCTGACCGTGCGTGCTCCACGAGAGGAGTTCGACGCGACTGGGATGTAGGTGCGGGATTGAGCATGGTGTGTGGACGCCGCATGGAGATCGAGCTTTTGGGATGGGAGGCGGGAGTGATAGCGAGGTGAGCGCAGACACGTCGGGCGCCGGCGAAACCAGTGCGGCCGATCGCCCGGGTGCGAGTGCTTGGTCCCTCCGTGCGGATTGGACGGAACCGGTCAGGCGGAGTCCGGTGCGGGTGCTGCTGGCGGGGGCCGCAGTGCTGGCGCTGCTGTCGTGGCGGATCGGGTTGAGAGCCGACCTGGTCGCGTTCGCATATCTCGGCTGCGTCGGCGTGGTGCTCGGTGTCGTCGACGTCGCTCTGCGGCGCCTGCCCGATCCGCTTACGCTGCCTTCTTATCCCATCGGCATGGTGTTGCTCAGCGCGGCTGCACCGAGCACTACCGACGGCGGCGGTCGTTTCATCGACGCTCTGATTGGGCTGGGAGTGTTGTGGGGGCTCTTCTTCCTTCAGTGGGTGGTGGTCCCCCGCGCTCTTGGGTTCGGTGACGTGAAGCTGTCGGGCGTTCTCGGGTTGTATCTCGGCTGGCTGGGGTTCGACGCCTGGACGCTCGGTGTGCTGGCCATGTTCGTCCTGGGCGGCCTGTACTCGATCGGATTGATCGTGTTCAGGCGCGTGGGTCGGAAAGCCACGATTCCGTTCGGACCGTTCATGCTGCTCGGCGCGCTCGTGGGAGTGCTCGTGCACGCCTAATTGCAGGCACGGCATGCAGACATTGGCCGGCTTCGATCCGGCGCTCCGCGCACACCACCCCGGACGTGCGAGTGTGCACAAGGTTCCGATGGCGCCGAGCAGCCACGGGCTGAGTGACGTCGAGCTGTCTGGCGTCTTCGTATGGACCTGGGACGGCTTGCGGGAGACCTCGATGACAGGCGCGCCGGTGCGGCGGGCCTTGCAGAGATCACCGATACCCGCCATCGACGCGTCCGCCGCGTACCGTTTGATGTTCACCGCGCCGTCACCGACCACTTGCACCCGCGCAGGGGCGGCGACATGTGCAGCGCCCTGGAGGGAAGGGCGTAGCGGTCGTGCCGGCGCGCCGTCCGTCTCACGCGCCTCCAGCCACATACTTCGTCACGGCCTGATCGCCCAACGTTCCTCCGGAGAGCCCCCTCATTCGTGCGCTACATGATCACTGTGTCGCGGGCGGTGTCCTGGCTTCACCTTTGGCTGTGCTAATCAGGTTATGAGGTCCGAGCAGACGGTGGGATGGAAGAGTGAGCATATACATCAAGCATGGAGACCGGACCATCTGGAATCCGGCCATGGGCGTCGGCCGGGTGTTCATTCACTCGGTCACGGCCTTGGAGGCGGTCGCTGGGCTCCCGTCGGGCGTGACGGCCGTCATTCCCGACGATACCTACAGCATCGATGACGGCGAGCTCCGCGCGTTCGCCCAGGAACTGGTCAATGGCTACTTCTCCACGTCGCATCCGCTGTATCGGATGATGGTCGGCGGCGTCCTCAAGACGTGCCTTGTGCTGTTGGAGCGGGCAGGCAATCCGCTGCACATCGATCCCGTCAACGAGGATCACATGTCGTTTCTTCGCGAGCTCGGTTATCATGCCCGGTTCATGCCCATATGAGGTCGTCGTTGTCCCCAGGATGACTGAAGAGCTCGATCTTCATGTCGTGCGTCACCCAGCACAATCTCCCGTTCGGCCATCCAAGGATGGCGTCGTTAGCGGAGAAATCGACATCTGTGCACGCGAGGTGATCATCGAAGATGCAAGACACATCCGGAGGTGAATGGCGGAGGCAGGGGGCGGGTTTACGTCCTGGCGCCGAATGTGTCCATTGCCGGCTGCAAGCGGTTCGAGCGGGAATACAGTGTTCGGGTGGTAGTATCGATCATCTGTAGAACAACCTGAAGCGCAGAGGGCTCTGCTGGGCATGCGGACACTGGACCTGATCTTCGCTCATCCGGTGCCGCCGGAGGAGTTGTTCGATCTGGTCTCCTCGTTCGGAGGCGTTTCCACCGGAAATGTCGACGCCCCCGCCGAGGTCAGCATCTCGCGCGGCCGTGCCTGGATACTGGTGCACGGATACCCGCCGGACCGGCTGGAGTTGGCGCCCCGCTGGATTCCCCTCTACACGGAGGCGCTCCGAGCGCCGCCGCGGGGAAGGGTCATCGTGCATGTGGCGCGGGCCACGGGCAGTGAATGGTTGGCGGCCGAGTTCGTCCTGGCGGCAGAGGAGAAATGGGACGGCCGTTTCGTCATCGACGATTTCGCCGACGAGGTCGTCACGCTCGATGAGTTCCACACCAGGCTGGCCGAGCGCCACAGCGGCTTCTTCTGGCCGGGCTATGACGCATCCCCTCGCGCGCTCCGGGAGGCCCGGGCCATTTCGGTCGAGGTGCTGCTGCCCGCGCAGGCGCAACCGCGCACGGTCGAGCGCTTTCTGATGTCGATCGGCGCGGCGATGCATCCCGACGACCATGCCGACGCGTCATTGACGCGCGGGAACGCGCGGATCTGGGTGCGTCTTCGAGAACCGGGGGTCATGCCTTCGGATGTCAACGCGGATCGCCTGCGCGGCCATCTCGCTCTCCTGGGCGCGCCGCCCTATCACTCGTTCGCTTTGGACGTCTTCGACACCGAGGAGTCGCAGCGGCTCGCTCTGGAATTCCTTGAGGCGTTGGCTGCGAAATGGGCGCTGCTGCTGATCCTGCGGCCCGATTACAGCGTTCTGACGATGGACGACATCCGCGCCCGGGCCGCGTCTGATCCATCCGACCCGTTCGCTTCCGGGGGCTGACCGATATTTCCCAGGCTTCCGCGCACCCAGAAGTGGACGTCCACCGGGCGGGGCGGTGTTCGCGCGGGAAAAGGTGACCGTTCCCTCGCAGAGGCCGCCCTTGGACACCATGGTGGAGCTGATGCGCATCTGGGGGAACGGTCTGTGGTCCACGCCGGCCCGTTAGGTGAGTGGCTGGCTGTGCGAGCGTCTCAGGCGAGACGGGATGAAGGAGGACCGCAGATGCTGTTTCGCCCTGCTTGCGGCTGTCCTCCCCGATCTCGGGGAAGTGCGTCCACGTCGACTTCACCGTCGCCCGCGTGTGGACGGAGTCGGTGAGTTTGGCCGTTGGGCGCCGTCGTGACGTGGCTGGTCAGCTTCGAGTGCGACCGTTCTCGCAGTAGGGGCCTGCTCCCCGCATGTGGCGCACTCGGGAGCTGCCCAGGCAGCTTGTATTCAAGCAATTGGTCGTGCTCAGGCGCAGGGGGCCGAGGTGCCGCGATGCCCTTGGGGCCGTTCATGCCGATTGGAGTGCTCGTGCGCGCGTGAGCTGACCGGCGGAAGAGAACCTTGCGGTCCCGCCCGCCGGTCGGCTCACTTGCAGGGGTTCTTGCCCGCCTTGACGCCGCCGGCGATCTTGTCGATGGCGGGCGGGGCGAGGCGGACGCCGGGTCTGCCGATGACGAGGGTGATGTGGTCGGCGGGGGCGTTTCCGTCCGCGGTCAGGACGGCGTTGGGGACGACCGCCGCCAGTGCGGACGCCTGGCCTTCCGCCGACGGGTTGTAGATGATGCGGCTCTCCGGAGCCTCGGCCTCCTTCTTGATCTTCTTGTCGACCTTGAAGCCGCGGTTCCGCAGCCGACGGGCGACCCCGCGGGCGTCCTTGGCGCCCGCGTCCACCACCGTCACCTTGACCTTGTCGGGCGACGGGACGGCCGGCTTGGGCGCGGGCGGCTGCTCGGCGGGCAGCTCGCTGTCGTGGCGGATCGCCTCGAACAGCGGTCTGGCCCGCTCCTCGTTCCACTGGACGCGGTTGGGGTCGGGCTCGTAACGCTCCACCGGGACCGTGACGAACCGCACCTGGCCGGCCTTCAACCCGCGCAGCCCCTCGGCCAGCTTCCGCATGGCCTGGAAATCGAGGTCCTCGTCGGTGGTGACCGACTTGGAGACGGCCTTGAGGAACTTGTAGGTCTTGGCCGGGTCGGTCAGCACCTCGCTGCTGGTGGCCTTGTCCACGACGGACGCCATGAACTTCTGCTGCCGCTCGATGCGTTCCAGGTCCGAGCCGTTGCCCAGCGTGTAGCGGGCGCGGACGTAGCCGAGGGCCTGCTCGCCCTTGACGGTCTGCTTGCCGGCCTTCAGCACCAGTTCGGCGCGCGGGTCGTTGACGGGACGGTCGACGCAGATCTCCACGCCGCCCAGCGCGTCCACCACCCGCTTGAACCCGGCGAAGTCCACCTGCACGAAGTGGTCGATGTGGATGCCGGTCAGCTTCTCCAGCGTCTTCCAGGTGCAGGTCGGACCGGCGAACGCGAACGCGGTGTTGAGCATCCCGAACCGGCCGGGGACGGTGCCGCCCTTCTCCTTCTTGCAGTCGGGGATCTGCACCATCGAGTCGCGGGGGAAGCTGATCCCCACGGCCTGGTCGCGGTTCGGGGACAGGTGCAGCAGGATCGCTGTGTCGGAGCGCGCGCCCGTCAAGCCCGCGGCCGCCCCGTAGCGGGCGTTCTCGCCCTCGCGGGTGTCGGACCCGATGAGCAGGATGTTCAGCGACTTGTTCAGCTTCTTGGGGCGGTCGGTGCCCAGCTGGTCGGTGACGTCCTTCTTCTCGATCCCGCCCATCAGGTCGGCGTAGAGCCAGTAGACGCCGACGGCGGCCGCCGCGACCAGCGCGGTGGCGCCGATCGCCACGCGCCGCCATATCCTGCGCCGCCGCTTCTTGCGGTCGGCGGGTGCGGCGGACTTCTCGGCAGCGGTGCTGTCCTTGTCTTTGGCCGACGTGGTTTCGCCGTCGCCGGACGCGTTGTCGCGGTCCGTCTGCGCGTCTGGGGCGGACGGATCAGAGCCGGCGCCTGCGTCAGTCGCGTCGGCTGCTGCCGCGGACGTGCCGGATGTGTTCTCGGTGGTGGGGCCGTCCTTGTCCTTGGTCGACGTGGCTTCGCCGTCTGCCGTGGCGTCTGAGGCGGCCGGTTCGGAGGCAGCGGCTGTATTCGCCGTGTCTGCTGCGGGCGTGTTCTTTCGGTCGGCGGTCGCGGCGGGTTCAGCGGGCTCCTTGGCGGAGGCGCCGTCCTTGTCTTTGGCCGTCGTGGTTTCGGCGTCTGCCTTGGCGTCAGGCGACGTGCTGCGGCCGGAGGTGGGGGAGACGGACTCGTTGTCGTGGTCCGCCTGGTTGTCGGTTGCGGTCTTGTCTGTGCCGACCGTTTCGGAGGCCGCAGCTGCGTTCGTCGTGCCGGCTGCGGCCGGGGACGTGCCGGGAGTGTTCTTCCGGTCGGCGCTCGGGTCGGTGGTGGCGCCGTTCTTGTCCTTGGTCGACGTGGGTTCGTCGTCTGCCGTGGCGTCCGACGCGTTATCGCGGTCCGTCGTGTTGCGGGGTGCGGTCTTGTGCGCGTCGGTCGGTTCGGAATCGTCGGCCGCTGTGCTCGTCGTGTCGGCCGGTTCGGGGGTGTCGGCGGACGCGGGCGTGTCGGTGGAGTCCGTGGCGGGCTCGGAGCCCGGGGCGCCTTCGGCGGCTGTGGAGCCGGGGGAGCTCGTGGCGGGAGCGGCGCCGGGGGTGTCGCTGGTGGCGGGGTCCTTCGCGAGGTCGTCGCGTCCGGGGTCGTTGTCGCTCATCGGTCCCGTTTCAGCAGGCCCTGCCAGGGCGTTGGATTGTCAATAGCTGTCAGTTTATGCAGGTGCCGCCGATGTCAGGGGTGCTGAAGCGGCGGGGCGCCGCATTCGGCCAATTGCGCGCGCCGGATCGGCCGGGCGGGGTCTGTTCGGGCCGGGGCGGGGAGCGGCGGCGGGCGGGGCGGAGGCGATTCGATGCTGATTCGCGCTCGTCTCGATTCCCGGGGGTCATAACCCCTGGTTATGGGTTCTCCGGGGTTGCGGCCTTCCAAAATCTGTGGCCAGGGTCACAGCAAAGGCTGGCTGTTATGTATGTCACAGTGCCACTGTGGTGACGTAAGGTCGCCTGACCGAAAGCGCGCACGAGGCGTCACCGCCTGTCGCGGCCGAGGCGCGGCGGCCGCGCGGTGCGCGCGGCCGTGGTACGGGGACCGGATGACCCGAACTCAGGAGTGCGAGCGATGAGCACTGTGGAGGCGCCCGCCAAAGCGCGCGCCAAGATCAAGGAACGGACCCTCCGGCGGGACAACTGGCGCGTGTACCCGATCACCACCCTGGTGGCGTTCACCGCCTGGGTGGCGTACGCGACGGTACGCGCGTTCTGGGGCTCGGCCTTCTACGTGCCCGAGTACCACTACCTGACGCCGTTCTACTCGCCGTGCGTCAACGAGATCTGCGGCGAGGCCGCCGAGTTCGGCACGTTCCTGCCCGCGTCGACCAGGGGCTGGATCCCGTTCGCGGCGGTGTCCCTGCCGTTCCTGCTGCTGTTCCGGCTGACCTGCTACTACTACCGCAAGGCCTACTACCGGTCGTACTGGGCGTCGCCGCCCGCGTGCGCGGTGGCCGAACCGCACAAGCGGTACACCGGCGAGCGGCGGTTCCCGCTGATCGGGCAGAACCTGCACCGCTACTTCTGGCTGGCCGCGGTCGTCATCTCGCTGATCAACACCTGGGACGTGATCCGCGCGTTCCGCGGCGAGGACGGCGGGTTCGGCGTGGGGCTGGGCACGCTGATCCTGCTCGTGAACCTGATCCTGCTGTGGGCGTACACGCTGTCGTGCCACTCCTGCCGGCACATCGTCGGCGGGCGGCTGAAGCACTTCTCCAAGCACCCGGTGCGGTACTGGATGTGGCAGCAGGTCTCCAGGATGAACCAGCGGCACGGACAGTACGCGCTGATCACGCTGGGTTCGCTGGTGGTGACGGACCTGTACATCGCGCTCGTGGCCAGCGGAACCATCTCCGACCTGCGCATCTTCAACTGAGGACGGGCATGCCATGGGGACGAGCGCAAGCACGGCCGCGGGACCCCGCGCGCGGGCGCGGCGGGCGGACGGGGCGACCGCGGGCAGGCAGGGCGGCGCGGCGGCGCGCCGCGAAGGCGACCGGACGGGACCGGGGAGCAGGTCATGAGTGAGATCGAAAGGCACGCCTACGACGTCGTGGTGATCGGCGCGGGCGGTGCCGGGCTGCGCGCCGCGATCGAGGCCCGGATGCAGGGCAAGAAGACCGCGGTCATCTCCAAGTCGCTGTTCGGCAAGGCCCACACCGTCATGGCCGAGGGCGGCGCGGCCGCCGCGATGGGCAACGTCAACCCCAAGGACAACTGGAAGGTCCACTTCCGCGACACCATGCGCGGGGGCAAGTTCCTCAACAACTGGCGGATGGCCGAGCTGCACGCCAAGGAGGCCCCCGACCGGGTGTGGGAGCTGGAGGCCTGGGGGGCGCTGTTCGACCGCACCAAGGACGGCAAGATCAGCCAGCGCAACTTCGGCGGGCACGAGTACCCGCGGCTGGCGCACGTCGGCGACCGCACCGGGCTGGAGCTGATCCGCACGCTGCAGCAGAAGGTCGTGGCGCTGCAGCAGGAGGACCACCGCGAGTACGGCGACTACGAGGCCCGCATCAAGGTGTGGGCGGAGACGACCGTCACCCGGCTGCTGAAGGACGGCGACCGGATCTGCGGCGCGTTCGCCTACGTCCGCGAGACCGGCAAGTTCGTGGTGTTCGAGGCGCCGGCCGTGGTGCTGGCCACCGGCGGCATCGGCAAGGCGTTCAAGGTGACGTCCAACTCCTGGGAGTACACCGGGGACGGGCACGCGCTGGCGCTGCTGGCCGGGGCGACGCTGCTGAACATGGAGTTCGTCCAGTTCCACCCCACCGGGATGGTCTGGCCGCCGTCGGTGAAGGGCATCCTGGTCACCGAGTCGGTGCGCGGCGACCGCGGGGTGCTGAAGAACTCCGAGGGCAAGCGGTTCATGTTCGACTACATCCCGGAGGTGTTCAAGGACAAGTACGCCACCTCCGAGGAGGAGGCGGACCGCTGGTACGACGACCCGGACAACAACCGCCGTCCCCCCGAGCTGCTGCCCCGCGACGAGGTCGCCCGCGCGATCAACGCCGAGGTCAAGGCGGGACGCGGCTCGCCGCACGGCGGCGTGTACCTGACCGTCGTGGACCGGATGCCCGGCGGCGCGGAGGAGATCAAGCGGCGGCTGCCGTCGATGTACCACCAGTTCAAGGAGCTGGCCGGCGTCGACATCACCACCGAGCCGATGGAGGTCGGCCCGACCTGCCACTACGTGATGGGCGGCGTGGAGGTCGACCCGGACACCGCCGCCGCGCTGGTCCCGGGCCTGTTCGCGGCGGGCGAGGTGGCCGGCGGCATGCACGGCTCCAACCGGCTGGGCGGCAACTCGCTGAGCGACCTGCTGGTGTTCGGCCGCCGCGCCGGGCTCGGCGCCGCCGAGTACGTCGACTCCCTGGGCGAGCGGCCGACGGTGCCGGACGAGGCGGTCGAGGCCGCGGTCGCCGAGGCGCTGGCGCCGTTCGAGCGCAAGGGCGGGGAGAACCCGTACGCGGTGCACGCCGAGCTGCAGCAGACGATGAACGACCTGGTCGGCATCATCCGCAAGGAGGAGGAGCTCAAGCAGGCCCTCGAGGCGCTGGACAAGCTGCGCGAACGCGTCCGCGACGTCAGCGTCGAGCCGGTCGCGGTGAACGACGGACGCGGCTACCACCCCGGCTGGCACCTGGCCCTGGACCTGCGGAACATGCTGCTGGTGTCGCAGGCGATCGCCAAGGCGGCGCTGGAGCGGCAGGAGAGCCGCGGCGGGCACACCCGCGACGACTACCCGCAGATGTCGCCCGAATGGCGCAAGATCAATCTGGTCGTCCGCCTGGCCGGCGATCCGGACGACCTGCGCGTGGAGCTCAAGCGCCAGGAGATGGAGCCGATGCGCGAGGACCTGCTCGCGCTGTTCGAGATCGACGAGCTGAAGAAGTACCTCACCGCCGAGGAGCTCCCGGCCGAGGCCGCCGCCGGTGACGAGGACGAGGAGGGCGACCGATGAGCTACAAGGCCAAGTTCCGGGTCTGGCGCGGCGACGCGGGCGAGGGCGAGCTCCGCGACTACACCGTCGAGGTCAACGAGGGCGAGGTCGTCCTCGACGTCATCCACCGGCTGCAGGCCACCCAGGCGCCGGACCTGGCGGTGCGGTGGAACTGCAAGGCGGGCAAGTGCGGCTCCTGCTCCGCCGAGATCAACGGCATGCCGCGGCTGATGTGCATGACGCGGATGTCGACGTTCGCGCCGGACGAGACGGTCACCGTCACCCCGATCCGCACCTTCCCGGTGATCCGCGACCTGGTCACCGACGTGTCGTTCAACTACGAGAAGGCGCGGCAGATCCCCGCGTTCGACCCGGGCGACGTCAAGCCGGGCGAGTTCCGGATGCAGCAGGAGGACGTGGAGCGCTCGCAGGAGTTCCGCAAGTGCATCGAGTGCTTCCTGTGCAACAACGTCTGCCACGTCATCCGCGACCACGAGGAGAACAAGCCGAACTTCTCCGGGCCGCGGTTCCTCATGCGCATCGCCGAGCTGGAGATGCACCCGGCTGACACCGCCGACCGGCGCAAGATCGCTCAGGACGACCACGGGCTGGGCTTCTGCAACATCACCAAGTGCTGCACCGAGGTCTGCCCCGAGCACATCAAGATCACTGACAACGCGCTGATCCCGCTCAAGGAGCGCGTGGTCGGCCGCCGGTACGACCCGCTGGTGTGGCTCGGGTCCAAGCTCGGCATCGTCAAGAAGGGGGAGGACACCCCGTCCGCGTGAGCGGGACGCGTCCGTCGGCCGCGCGGCCGCGCGGGCGCGGCGGGCGGCGAGCCCCCGTCGCC
>NZ_BCQU01000025.1:0-73728 GCF_001552235.1 Actinomadura rubrobrunea NBRC 15275
TCTGGACGAGCGGGGGATCATCCGGATCGGCGCGGATGTGGTGCCGGGTGACATCCTGGTCGGCAAGGTCACGCCGAAGGGTGAGACGGAGCTGACCCCGGAGGAGCGGCTGCTGCGGGCGATCTTCGGTGAGAAGGCGCGTGAGGTGCGCGACACGTCGCTGAAGGTGCCGCACGGTGAGCAGGGCAAGGTCATCGGTGTGCGGGTGTTCTCCCGGGAGGACGGGGACGAGCTGCCGCCGGGGGTCAACGAGCTGGTCCGCGTCTACGTGGCGCAGAAGCGCAAGATCACCGACGGGGACAAGCTGGCCGGGCGGCACGGCAACAAGGGCGTGATCGCCAAGGTGCTGCCGATCGAGGACATGCCGTTCCTGGAGGACGGCACCCCGGTCGACATCATCCTCAACCCGCTGGGCGTGCCCGGTCGCATGAACGTCGGCCAGGTCCTCGAAACCCACCTCGGCTGGGTGGCCAGCCAGGGCTGGAAGATCGAGGGCGACGACGCCGAGTGGAAGCGGACGCTGAAGGCGCTCGGCGCCGGCGAGGCGCCGCCGTGGACGCACACCGCCACGCCGGTGTTCGACGGCGCCCGCGAGGACGACGTCACCGGGCTCATCGAGAGCACGCTGCCCAACCGGGACGGGATGCGCCTGGTCGGCCCCGGCGGCAAGGCCCGCCTGTTCGACGGCCGCACCGGCGAGCCCTACAAGGACCCGATCTCGGTCGGCTACATCTACATCCTCAAGCTGCTCCACCTGGTCGACGACAAGATCCACGCCCGCTCGACCGGCCCCTACTCCATGATCACCCAGCAGCCGCTGGGCGGTAAGGCCCAGTTCGGCGGCCAGCGCTTCGGTGAGATGGAGGTGTGGGCGCTGGAGGCGTACGGCGCCGCCTACGCCCTCCAGGAGCTGCTCACCATCAAGTCCGACGACGTCCTCGGCCGCGTCAAGGTCTACGAGGCCATCGTCAAGGGCGAGAACATCCCCGAGCCCGGCATTCCCGAGTCCTTCAAGGTGCTCATCAAGGAGATGCAGTCGCTGTGCCTCAACGTCGAGGTCCTCTCCAGCGACGGCATGTCCATCGAGATGCGCGACACCGACGAGGACGTCTTCCGCGCCGCGGAGGAGCTCGGCATCGACCTGTCCCGGCGTGAGCCGAGCAGTGTCGAAGAGGTCTGATCAACTCAAGGGGAAAACTGTTGCTTGACGTCAACTTCTTCGACGAGCTTCGCATCGGTCTGGCGACCGCCGACGACATCCGCCAGTGGTCCCACGGTGAGGTGAAGAAGCCGGAGACCATCAACTACCGGACCCTCAAGCCGGAGAAGGACGGGCTCTTCTGCGAGAAGATCTTCGGTCCGACCCGGGACTGGGAGTGCTACTGCGGCAAGTACAAGCGCGTCCGGTTCAAGGGCATCATCTGCGAGCGCTGCGGCGTCGAGGTGACCCGCGCCAAGGTGCGGCGTGAGCGGATGGGCCACATCGAGCTGGCCGCGCCGGTCACCCACATCTGGTACTTCAAGGGCGTTCCGTCCCGGCTGGGCTACCTGCTGGACCTGGCGCCCAAGGACCTCGAGAAGATCATCTACTTCGCCGCGTACATGATCACCAGCGTGGACACCGAGCGCCGCGAGCGCGACCTGCCCACGCTGGAGGCGCACATCTCGGTCGAGCGCCAGCAGATCGAGCAGGCCCGCGACGCCCAGATCGAGGCCCGCCAGCAGAAGCTGGAGGCCGACCTGGCCGAGCTGGAGGCGGCCGGCGCCAAGGCCGACCAGAAGCGCAAGCTGCGCGACAGCGCCGAGCGCGAGATCAAGCAGCTGCGCGACCGGGCGCAGCGGGAGCTGGACCGCCTGGAGGAGGTCTGGACGAGGTTCAAGAACCTCAAGGTCCAGGACCTGGAGGGCGACGAGCTCCTCTACCGCGAGATGCGCGAGCGCTTCGGCAAGTACTTCGAGGGCGGCATGGGCGCCGCGGCCATCCAGAAGCGGCTGGAGAACTTCGACCTGGAGGCCGAGGCCGAGAAGCTGCGCGAGACGATCCGCACCGGCAAGGGCCAGAAGAAGGCCCGCGCCCTCAAGCGGCTGAAGGTCGTGTCGGCGTTCCTCAACACCCGCAACAGCCCGCTGGGCATGGTGCTGGACTGCATCCCGGTGATCCCGCCGGACCTGCGTCCCATGGTCCAGCTGGACGGCGGCCGGTTCGCCACCAGTGACCTGAACGACCTGTACCGGCGCGTGATCAACCGGAACAACCGGCTCAAGCGGCTGCTCGACCTGGGCGCGCCCGAGATCATCGTCAACAACGAGAAGCGGATGCTGCAGGAGGCCGTCGACGCGCTGTTCGACAACGGCCGCCGCGGCCGCCCGGTCACCGGGCCGGGCAACCGTCCGCTCAAGTCGCTGTCCGACATGCTCAAGGGCAAGCAGGGCCGGTTCCGGCAGAACCTGCTGGGCAAGCGCGTCGACTACTCCGGCCGTTCGGTCATCGTGGTCGGCCCGCAGCTGAAGCTGCACCAGTGCGGCCTGCCCAAGCAGATGGCGCTGGAGCTGTTCAAGCCGTTCGTGATGAAGCGGCTGGTCGACCTGAACCACGCCCAGAACATCAAGTCCGCCAAGCGGATGGTCGAGCGCGCCCGTCCGGTGGTGTGGGACGTGCTGGAAGAGGTCATCACCGAGCACCCGGTGCTGCTCAACCGCGCGCCCACCCTGCACCGCCTGGGCATCCAGGCGTTCGAGCCGCAGCTGGTGGAGGGCAAGGCGATCCAGATCCACCCGCTGGTCTGCACGGCGTTCAACGCCGACTTCGACGGCGACCAGATGGCGGTGCACCTGCCGCTGTCGGCCGAGGCGCAGGCCGAGGCGCGGATCCTGATGCTGTCCACCAACAACATCCTCAAGCCGTCGGACGGCAAGCCGGTCACCATGCCCACCCAGGACATGGTCATCGGCCTGTACTGGCTGACCACCGAGTCCGAGGGCGCGCTCGGCGAGGGCCGCGCGTTCTCCTCGGTCGCCGAGGCGATCATGGCCTACGACCGGGGCGAGCTGGACCTGCAGGCCAAGATCACGGTACGGCTCAAGGACGTCCCGCCGCCGCGCGGCTGGCAGGCGCCCGAGGGCTACGAGCCGGGCCGGCCGTACCGGCTGGAGACCACGCTCGGCCGCTGCCTGTTCAACGAGACGCTCCCGGACGACTTCCCGTTCGTCAACTACGAGGTCGGCAAGAAGCAGCTGTCGGCGATCGTCAACCAGCTGGCCGAGAACTACCCGAAGGTCGAGGTGGCGGCGGCGCTGGACGAGCTGAAGACCGCCGGCTTCCACTGGGCGACCCGGTCCGGGACGACCATCGCGATCGAGGACGTGGTGGTCCCGCCGAACAAGCAGGAGATCCTGGTCACCTACGAAAAGCGTGCCGAGAAGGTGCAGCGGGAGTTCAACCGCGGCCTGATCACCGACGAGGAGCGCCGCCAGGAGCTCATCGAGATCTGGAACAAGGCGACCGCGGACGTGGCCGCCGACATGGAGGCGGCGTTCCCCAAGACCAACCCGGTCTGGATGATGATCCAGTCGGGCGCCCGAGGGAACCCGCTGCAGCTGCGCCAGATCGCCGGCATGCGCGGCCTGGTCTCCAACCCGAAGGGCGAGACCATCCCGCGGCCGATCAAGTCGTCCTACCGCGAGGGCCTGTCGGTGGTGGAGTTCTTCATCTCCACCCACGGCACCCGCAAGGGTCTGGCCGACACCGCGCTGCGCACCGCCGACTCCGGTTACCTGACCCGGCGTCTGGTGGACGTGGCGCAGGACGTCATCGTCCGCGAGGAGGACTGCGGCACCGACCGCACCATCCCGATGCGGGTGGCCGAGCGGGACGCCGCGGGCAACCTGGTCCGGCCGGCCCACGCCGAGACCAGCCTGATCGGCCGGACCGTCGCCGAGGACGTCGAGGTCGACGGCACGGTGCTCGTGCAGGCCGGCGCCGACCTGTCCGACGCGGTGCTGACCCGGCTGATCGAGGCGGGCGTGGAGGAGGTGCGCACCCGCAGCGCCCTGGTCTGCGAGGCCAAGATCGGCGTGTGCGCCGCCTGCTACGGCCGCAGCCTGGCCACCGGCAAGCGGGTGGACGTCGGCGAGGCCGTCGGCATCATCGCCGCGCAGTCCATCGGCGAGCCCGGCACCCAGCTGACCATGCGGACCTTCCACACCGGTGGCGTCGCCGGCGCGGACATCACGCACGGTCTGCCCCGTGTGCAGGAGCTGTTCGAGGCCCGCGTCCCCAAGGGCGTGGCCCCGATCAGCGAGGTCGCCGGCCGGGTCAAGATCGACGAGACGGAGAAGACCCGCAAGGTCGTCATCGTCCCCGACGACGGCTCCGACGAGGTCGCCTACCCGGTGCCGATGCGCTCGCGTCTGATGGTCAAGGAGGGCGAGCACGTCGAGGTCGGCCAGCAGCTGATCCACGGTGTGGTCAACCCGCACGAGGTGCTGCGCATCCTCGGCCCGCGCGCCGTGCAGCTGCACCTGGTGCAGGAGGTCCAGGAGGTCTACCGCTCGCAGGGCGTGTCGATCCACGACAAGCACATCGAGGTGATCGTCCGCCAGATGCTCAAGCGGGTGAACATCCTGGAGTCGGGCGACACCGAGCTGCTGCCGGGCGACCTGGTGGAGCGTCCGGTGTTCGAGGAGACCAACCGCAAGGTGGTCGCCGAGGGCGGCACGCCCGCCGCGGGCCGTCCCGTGCTCATGGGCATCACCAAGGCCTCGCTGGCCACCGAGTCGTGGCTGTCGGCGGCCTCCTTCCAGGAGACCACCCGGGTCCTCACCGAGGCGGCCATGCACGCCAAGAGCGACCCGCTGCTGGGCCTGAAGGAGAACGTCATCATCGGCAAGCTCATCCCGGCCGGTACCGGCATGCCGCAGTACCGCAACGTCCGGGTCGAGCCGACCGAGGAGGCCAAGGCGGCGGTGTACTCCGTCGGCTCCTACGACGACGGCGCCGAGTACGCCTTCGGTCAGGGCTCCGGCGAGGCCGTCCCGCTGGAGGAGTACGACTTCGGCCAGTACAACCGCTAGTCGGTCGGTCAGGGGACGCGCGGTCCGCCGCGCGCCCCTGAGCGGTCCGCCCTCTTAGCAGCGCGAAGGCCCCTTCCGAGCGATCGGAAGGGGCCTTTCGCGTTCGCGGCGCACGCCCGCGCGCAGCGGCCACGGGGGCGACGCGCCGCCGTCTTCGAACGATCGGCGCGTGGTGGTGAAGCGGTGAGAGTCGAACCCGCCGTGCGACTCGGTGACCGCGAACGCCGTCGTCGCCGACCCGTCGGCGAACCGCGGCGGCCAGTGCTCCTTCTGCTCGGCCGTGCCGAACCGGGTGCGCGGTCACGGCGAGATCCCGGTTCGGGGTGCGCCCGGCCGTCGTCCGCTTTTATCGGCGCCGTGCGGGACTTTTCGGCGCCGTGCGGGCGCCCGGAGGCGGCGAGAGATGAGAAGATGGTCACGTTGCGCGCCCCGTCGTCGGCGGGCATGCGCACGGCCACGGACTCCGGGGCGCTGTTTGCTCGCGGCGCGGCGCCCCGGTTCCGCCAGGTCGCGGCGGTGCTCCGGTCGGCCGTCGCCCGCCGCCGGTGGCCGTGTGCGACGCCACTGCCACCACGCGTGGCGGTGATTTGCGATAGAGCGGCCGATCGGGGCAGGCTGTGGGCGGAAAGACCCGGCGCGGGCCGATGGTCACGTCCGGGAGAAGGCAGGTCCGGGCGTGGTCAGGTCCGGGACGACGGCACCGAAGGAGCCCCCCACGATGACCGAGCATGACGGCACGCAGGGACCGCAGCCGCCGTCGTCCGGCGAGGACGAGGCGCCCGAGGCGCCGGGCGGGCGGCCCGACCGGCAGGAACCGTTGCGGCCGATGGGCGACCGGACGGTGGTGTTCGGCGCTCCGCAGCCCGCGCCGCCCGGCGGCGCCGGCGGTCGGCACGCCGCGCCCCAGCCCTCGGACCAGGGACCCCAGCAGCAGCCTCCCGTGCAGCCGCAGCAGGGCGGCACGCCGCCGCCCCCTCCGCCGACCATGGTGGAGCCCATGCAGCAGTTCGCGCAGGGGCAGGAGGCCGCGCAGGGGCAGTGGGGCCAGCCGCAGCAGCCGCCCCAGCAGGCGCCGTACGGGCAGTCGGCCCAGGGGCCCGGCGGGTTCACCCCGCCCCAGGAGCCGCCGCAGCCTCCCTTCGGCCAGCAGCCGCCGTACCCGCAGCAGCCGTACACCCAGCAGGGTTACGGCCAGCAGGGCTACCCGCAGCAGGGGTACGGTCAGCAGGGCTACCCGCAGCAGCCCGCGCAGTCCCAGTTCGGCCAGCAGCAGGGCCAGCAGCCGGAGCAGCAGCAGGGTCAGCAGCAGGCGCCGTACAACCCCGCGCAGGACCTGTACTCTCCGCCGCCCGAGGTTCAGCAGGCGCAGCAGAAGCAGCAACAGCAGCAGGCGGACAGCGGTGAGGGCGCCGCGGACCGCACCTTGATCGTTCCAGGTCCGGGCACCGGCGTGCCCGAGGCCGACAAGCCGCGGCCCGCCGTCGACGACCAGGCCACCACGGCGTGGTCGCCCGGCACCGACATCCCGGTGGCGACCGGACCGGAGCGCAAGCCGTCGGAGCCGCAGGGCGAGCCGTGGCAGGCGCCGACGCCGCCGTCCACGCCCGAGCCCTGGCCGGCCCCCGGCGACCAGCAGGGCGTCGACGCCGACCGCACCATGACGGTGCCGCCGCCCGAGGCCGCCGGTGCGGGCGCCGCCTCCTCGGGCGAGGAGCCCCGGTACGGCGCGCCCCAGGGGCAGGAGCAGGCCGGCGGCGACGCGCAGGCGACGCAGGCGTTCGCCAACCCGCCCGGCGGCGGCAGCGAAGGCGCCACGCGCCTGGACCTCGGCCAGCAGCCGTGGGGGCAGCAGGCGCAGCAGGGCCAGCAGGGCTTCCCGCCGCAGGGGTACGGGCAGCCCGAGCAGCAGCAGTACGGCCAGCAGGCTCCGTACGGGCAGCAGCAGGGCGCCTTCGGGGGCCAGCCGCAGGCCCCCTACGGCCAGCCGGAAGGGCAGCAGCAGTACGGGCAGCCCGCGTACGGTCAGCAGCCGGGCCAGCCGGGCCAGTACGGCCAGCAGGCTCCCGCGCCGTACGGGCAGCAGGCTCCGTACGGCCAGCAGCAGGGCGGCTACCCCGGATACGGCGCCGCCTCGCCCGCCGGCGGGTCCGGGGAGAAGAGCGGCAAGAACGGCAAGGTGCTGTACATCGCCGTCGGCGCCGTGGTCCTCGTGGTGCTCCTCGCGGTGATCTACCTGGCGTTCCTGCGGTGACCGATCCGGCCGAGCCCCGCGCCCGGTGACGGGCGCCGGGCGAGACCGCCCGCGGAAGGACGACCGCAGCCCCCGGAGTCCGCGCCAGGCGGACCCGGGGGTTGATGGGGTGCGGGACCGTGATGCGGAGGGCGAGCGCCCCCACCCTGGTCTTTTGCGAGCCGGTCGGTCAAAATGAACGCACGGGAACAACTCCCGGACGGTCGGACGTCTTAACTGCGGGCGGATGATTTCCGCCTCGCGGACGCCGCCGTACAAGTCACACCGGTTCCCAGCCCTCGGTGCTTGCGCCGAATGGGGTCGGCGCGGTAGTGCGGTACTCGCTTTGCACTTTGCTCCGCGGGTGGGTAACCTCTTTCTTCGCGCCCGCCGGTGTGCGGGCCGAATCCGCGTGCGCTCCGGCAAGGCCCAGGTGCCAGGGCCGGCGCCGCGAATTTACTCCCCGGCTTGATTCGGCCCGGTTGGGCCGGGCGGTCACGTGTGGCCGAGCAGAGTGCGACACGCCCGACCGCGGGGGTCGGAGAGGTCGGGAAACCGGCAGGTCACAGCCTCGTCAGAGGTGGTGATGACGGGTCTCGCGCACGCGGGATCCAGCCCAGGAAGAACACTTACCGGCTCGGTACGAGGAAGACGGAGACGCGGTGCCCACGATCCAGCAGCTGGTCCGCAAGGGCCGCCAGGACAAGGTGACCAAGAACAAGACGCCCGCGCTGAAGGGCAGCCCGCAGCGCCGAGGGGTCTGCACGCGCGTCTACACCACGACGCCCAAGAAGCCGAACTCCGCGCTTCGCAAGGTCGCTCGTGTCCGGCTGACCAGCGGGATCGAGGTCACTGCCTACATCCCCGGCGTCGGCCACAACCTGCAGGAGCACTCCATCGTGCTCGTGCGCGGCGGCCGTGTGAAGGACCTCCCGGGCGTTCGGTACAAGATCATCCGCGGCTCGCTGGACACCCAGGGCGTGCGGAACCGCAAGCAGGCGCGCAGCCGCTACGGCGCGAAGAAGGAGAAGAGCTGATGCCGCGCAAGGGCCCTGCTGGCAAGCGCCAGCTCATCGCCGACCCGGTGTACAACTCGCCGCTGGTCACCGCGCTGATCAACAAGGTGCTGCTGGACGGCAAGCGCTCGCTGGCCCAGCGCATCGTGTACGGCGCGCTCGAAGGCTGCCGCGAGAAGACCGGCAACGACCCGGTCGTCACGCTCAAGCGCGCGCTGGACAACGTCAAGCCGACCATCGAGGTCAAGAGCCGCCGCGTCGGCGGTGCGACCTACCAGGTGCCGGTGGAGGTGCGGCCCGCGCGCAGCACCACCCTGGCCCTGCGCTGGCTGGTGCAGTACGCCCGGCAGCGCCGTGAGAAGACCATGACCGAGCGGCTGATGAACGAGCTGCTCGACGCGAGCAACGGCCTCGGCGCTTCGGTGAAGAAGCGCGAGGACACCCACAAGATGGCGGAGTCCAACAAGGCGTTCGCCCATTACCGCTGGTGACCCCGGTCACCGACCTACGACGACTTACGCGAGGACGAGAGTGGCTACCAAGACCGGTGTAGACCTGGCCAAGGTCCGCAACATCGGGATCATGGCCCATATCGACGCGGGCAAGACCACGACGACCGAGCGGATCCTGTACTACACGGGCATCAGCTACAAGATCGGCGAGGTCCACGACGGCGCCGCCACCATGGACTGGATGGAGCAGGAGCAGGAGCGGGGGATCACCATCACCTCCGCCGCCACCACCTGCACCTGGCCGGTCGACAACGTCAAGCACACCATCAACATCATCGACACACCGGGCCACGTCGACTTCACCATCGAGGTGGAGCGCTCGCTTCGCGTGCTGGACGGCGCAGTGGCGGTCTTCGACGGTGTTGCGGGAGTCGAGCCGCAGTCCGAGACCGTCTGGCGTCAGGCCGACCGCTACGGCGTCCCGCGGATCTGCTTCGTCAACAAGATGGACCGCGTCGGCGCCGAGTTCCACCGCTGCGTCGACATGATCAGGGACCGCCTCCAGGCCACCCCGCTGGCCATGCAGCTGCCGGTCGGGGCCGAGGCGGACTTCAAGGGCGTCATCGACCTGGTCACGATGAAGGCCCTGCTGTGGAACGACGAGGCCAAGCTCGGCGAGATGTACGACGTCGTCGACATCCCCGACACCCACGTCGAGGCGGCGCGAGAGTGGCACGACAAGCTCGTCGAGACGCTCGCCGAGAACGACGACGAGATCATGGAGCTGTACCTGGAGGGCAACGAGCCCACCGTGGAGCAGCTCTACCCGGCCATCCGGCGCGCCACCATCGCCGGCAAGGTGACCCCGGTGCTGTGCGGCACCGCCTTCAAGAACAAGGGCGTGCAGCCGCTGCTGGACGCGATCGTGCGGTACCTGCCCTCGCCGCTGGACGTGGAGGCCATCGAGGGCCACGCGATGCGGGACGAGGAGACCCAGCTGGCGCGCAAGCCCAGCGAGGACGAGCCGTTCGCCGCGCTGGCCTTCAAGATCGCCTCTGACCCGCACCTGGGCAAGCTGACCTTCATCCGCGTCTACTCGGGCGTGCTGGAGTCCGGCTCCCAGGTCCTGAACTCCGTCAAGGAGCGCAAGGAGCGGGTCGGCAAGATCTACCGGATGCACGCCAACAAGCGCGAGGAGATCGACCGCGTCGGCGCCGGCGACATCGTCGCGGTGATGGGCCTCAAGCAGACCACCACCGGCGAGACGCTGTGCGACGAGCGCGAGCCCATCGTCCTGGAGTCGATGAGCTTCCCCGCGCCGGTCATCCACGTGGCGATCGAGCCGAAGACCAAGGCCGACCAGCAGAAGCTGTCCACGGCGATCCAGCGGCTGGCCGAGGAGGACCCCTCCTTCCAGGTCCGCACCGACGAGGACACCGGCCAGACCGTGATCTCCGGCATGGGCGAGCTGCACCTGGAGATCCTGGTCGACCGCATGAAGCGGGAGTTCAAGGTCGACGCCAACGTCGGCAAGCCCCAGGTGGCCTACCGCGAGACGATCACCAAGAAGGTCGAGCGCGTCGAGTACACCCACAAGAAGCAGACCGGTGGCGCCGGCCAGTTCGGCCGGGTCATCATCGACTTGGAGCCGTTGGGCGAGGGCAACGACGGCTACGAGTTCGAGAACAAGATCACCGGTGGGCGCATCCCGCGCGAGTACATCCCGTCGGTGGACGCCGGATGCCAGGAGGCCGCCGAGTTCGGCGTGCTGGCCGGCTACCCCATGGTGGGGGTGAAGGTCACCCTGCAGGACGGCGCCTACCACGAGGTCGACTCCTCGGAGATGGCCTTCAAGGTCGCCGGTTCCATGGCGTTCAAGGAGGCCGCCAGGCGGGCGGCGCCGACGCTGCTGGAGCCGCTGATGGCCGTCGAGGTCACCACGCCCGAGGAGAACATGGGCGACGTCATCGGCGACCTCAACAGCCGCCGCGGGCAGGTCCAGTCGATGGACGAGCGCGCGGGGATGCGGGTCGTCAGGGCGCTCGTCCCCCTCTCGGAGATGTTCGGCTACGTGGGCGACCTGCGCAGCAAGACCCAGGGCCGGGCGGTCTTCACGATGCAGTTCGACTCCTACGCGGAGGTGCCCAGCAACGTCGCGCAGGAGATCATCGCCAAGGCGAGGGGCGAGTAGCACCCGAGCCCGAGGCCACCAGCCAGCAGCATCAGGCGGCCGGTCCAGCCGGCCGAGGATCGCAACAAGGAGCAACCAGTGGCGAAGGCCAAGTTCGAGCGGACCAAGCCGCACGTGAACATCGGCACCATCGGGCACATCGACCACGGTAAGACCACCCTTACCGCGGCGATCACGAAGGTGCTGCACGACGAGTACCCCGACCTCAACCCGTTCACGCCCTTCGAGGACATCGACAAGGCCCCCGAGGAGCGCGAGCGCGGTATCACCATCTCCATCGCGCACGTCGAGTACCAGACCGAGACTCGGCACTACGCGCACGTGGACTGCCCGGGTCACGCGGACTACATCAAGAACATGATCACCGGTGCCGCCCAGATGGACGGCGCGATCCTGGTCGTGGCCGCCACCGACGGCCCGATGCCGCAGACCAAGGAGCACGTGCTGCTGGCCCGTCAGGTCGGCGTGCCCTACATCGTCGTCGCCCTGAACAAGTGCGACATGGTCGACGACGAGGAGATCCTGGAGCTGGTCGAGCTCGAGGTCCGCGAGCTGCTCAACGAGTACGAGTTCCCCGGCGACGAGGTCCCGGTCGTCCGCGTCTCGGCCTTCCAGGCCCTGCAGGGCGACGCCAAGTGGGCCGAGTCCATCAAGGAGCTCATGAAGGCCGTGGACGAGAACGTCCCCGAGCCGCAGCGCGACACCGACAAGCCGTTCCTGATGCCGATCGAGGACGTGTTCTCGATCACCGGTCGCGGCACCGTGGTGACCGGCCGCATCGAGCGCGGCGTGATCAGCGTCAACGAGGAAGTCGAGATCATCGGCATCAAGGACGAGTCGCTCAAGACCACCGTCACCGGTGTCGAGATGTTCCGCAAGCTCCTCGACCAGGGCCAGGCGGGCGACAACGTCGGCCTCCTGCTGCGCGGCGTCAAGCGCGAGGAGGTCGAGCGCGGTCAGTGCGTCATCAAGCCGGGCACCAACACCCCGCACACCGAGTTCGAGGCGCAGGTCTACGTCCTGTCCAAGGACGAGGGCGGTCGGCACACGCCGTTCTTCAACAACTACCGTCCGCAGTTCTACTTCCGGACCACGGACGTCACCGGCGTCGTCAACCTGCCTGAGGGCACCGAGATGGTGATGCCGGGCGACAACACCGAGATGCGCGTCCAGCTGATCCAGCCCGTCGCCATGGAGGAGGGCCTGAAGTTCGCCATCCGTGAGGGTGGTCGGACCGTCGGCGCCGGTCGCGTCACCAAGATCATCAAGTAACACCACTCGTCGCGCGGCGGCCCGGCCGCGGACCCCCGTCACCGGGGGGCCCGGGGGCCCGTCCCCCGGGCAGGAACCACGCCGGGCCGCCGCGTCACGACTCCACCGATCCCCACGCACGTGGGGGTGGACCAGACACACTCAGCGGCACTACCAGCAAAGGACACCGAGGCCACCATGGCGGGACAGAAGATCCGCATCCGGCTCAAGGCCTACGACCACGAGGTCATCGACACCTCCGCGAAGAAGATCGTTGAGACGGTGACGCGGACGGGCGCCAAGGTCGCGGGCCCGGTGCCGCTGCCGACCGAGAAGAACGTGTACTGCGTCATCCGCTCGCCGCACAAGTACAAGGACTCGCGCGAGCACTTCGAGATGCGCACGCACAAGCGGCTGATCGACATCATCGATCCCACGCCCAAGACGGTCGACTCGCTGATGCGGCTCGACCTTCCGGCCGGCGTTGACATCGAGATCAAGCTCTGAGGGACGCACCGAAGATGAGTAGGACAAGGAAGGGCGTCCTGGGCGAGAAGCTCGGCATGACCCAGGTCTTCGACGATGAGGGCCGGATCGTTCCGGTGACCGTCGTCCAGGCCGGGCCGTGCGTCGTCACCCAGATCCGCACCCAGGACAAGGACGGCTACAGCGCCGTGCAGCTGGGGTACGGCCAGATCGACCCGCGCAAGGTGAACAAGCCGCGCGCCGGGCACTTCGAGAAGGCCGGCGTGACCCCCCGCCGCTACCTGGCCGAGATCCGGACCGACGACGCCTCCGAGTACGAACTCGGCCAGGAGATCACTGTCTCGGTCTTCGAGGCCGGGCAGAAGGTCGACGTCACCGGCACCAGCAAGGGCAAGGGCACCGCGGGTGTGATGAAGCGTCACGGCTTCGGCGGCCTGGGCGCCTCGCACGGTACCCAGCGCAAGCACCGCTCGCCGGGCTCGATCGGCGGCTGCGCGACCCCCGGTCGCGTCTTCAAGGGCCTCCGCATGGCGGGGCGGCACGGCAACGCCCGGACCACCGTGCAGAACCTGACCATCCACGCCATCGATCCGGAGAAGAACCTGCTGCTCATCAAGGGCGCGGTTCCCGGTCCGAACGGCGGCCTGGTCATGGTGCGCGACGCAGTGAAGGGAGCGGGCAAGTGACCAGCAAGCTGGACGTCGACCTGCCTGCCGAGATCTTCGACGCCAAGACCAACGTGCCGCTGATCCACCAGGTCGTGGTGGCGCAGCAGGCCGCGGCGCGGCAGGGCACCCACGCCACCAAGACCCGCGGCGACGTGCGCGGCGGCGGCAAGAAGCCGTACCGGCAGAAGGGCACCGGCCGGGCCCGCCAGGGCTCGACGCGGGCCCCGCAGTTCGTCGGCGGCGGCACCGTCCACGGCCCGCAGCCGCGGGACTACACCCAGCGGACCCCGAAGAAGATGAAGGCCGCCGCGCTGCGCGGCGCCCTGTCGGACCGGGCCCGCCACGGCCGCGTCCACGTGGTCGACCACCTCATCGAGGGCGACACGCCCAAGACCAAGACCGCGCTGGCCGCGCTGCGCAGCGTGACCGACGCCAAGCGGGTCCTGGTGGTCCTGGACCGCGACGACGAGGTCACCTGGAAGAGCCTGCGCAACGAGCCCAGCGTCCACCTTTTGGTGTCCGACCAGCTCAACACCTACGACGTGCTGGTGAACGACGACGTGGTCTTCACGAAGGCCGCGTACGACGAGTTCATCGCACGCGCGACCAAGAAGACCAGCGCTTCCCGCAACGGCGGGGGTGCTTCGGAGGCGGTGGACCAGTGAACAAGATCGCCGATCCTCGCGACATCATCATCGCGCCGGTCGTCTCGGAGAAGAGCTACGGGCTGCTGGACGAGAACAAGTACACGTTCATCGTCCGCCCGGACGCCAACAAGACGCAGATCAAGCAGGCCGTGGAAGAGGTGTTCAACGTCAAGGTGACGAACGTGAACACCCTGAACCGGCCGGGCAAGCGCAAGCGCACGCGGTACGGCTGGGGCAAGCGCAAGGACACCAAGCGCGCCATCGTCAGCCTCGCCGAGGGCGACCGGATCGACATCTTCGGGACGCCGGCCTGACGGCCGGGGCCGCCGGAGCAGACAAGGGATGAACGAAAGAGATGGGCATCCGTAAGTACAAGCCGACGACGCCCGGCCGTCGCGGCGCGAGCGTGGCCGACTTCGTCGAGATCACGCGCTCCGAGCCGGAGAAGTCGCTGCTGCGCCCGCTGCCGAAGAAGGGCGGCCGCAACAACCGCGGCCGCATCACCACGCGGCACCAGGGCGGCGGCCACAAGCGCGCCTACCGGATCATCGACTTCCGGCGGGACGACAAGGACGGCGTGCCGGCGAAGGTCGCGCACATCGAGTACGACCCGAACCGCACCGCGCGCATCGCGCTGCTGCACTACGTCGACGGCGAGAAGCGCTACATCCTGGCCCCCAACGGCCTCAAGCAGGGCGACCGGGTCGAGAACGGCCCGGGCGCCGACATCAAGCCGGGCAACTGCCTGCCGCTGCGCAACATCCCGACCGGTACCGTCATCCACGCCATCGAGCTGCGGCCGGGCGGCGGCGCCAAGATCGCTCGCAGCGCGGGCGCGGGTGTGCAGCTGCTGGCCAAGGAGGGCAAGTACGCCACGCTGCGCATGCCCTCCGGCGAGATGCGGATGGTGGACCTGCGGTGCCGCGCCACGGTCGGCGAGGTGGGCAACGCCGAGCAGTCCAACATCAACTGGGGCAAGGCGGGCCGCATGCGGTGGAAGGGCCGTCGCCCGACCGTCCGCGGTGTGGCGATGAACCCGATCGACCACCCGCACGGTGGTGGTGAGGGCAAGACCTCCGGCGGCCGGCACCCGGTCAACCCCAAGGGCAAGAAGGAAGGCCGCACGCGCCGGGCCAACAAGCCCAGCGACCGGCTGATCGTCCGTCGGCGCACGAAGAAGAAGCGGTAGGAGTCGCTGGTCATGCCACGTAGCCTTAAGAAGGGCCCCTTCGTGGACGACCACCTTCTGAAGAAGGTGGAGGAGCAGAACGAGAAGGGGACCAAGAACGTCATCAAGACGTGGTCGCGGCGCTCCATGATCATTCCCGAGATGATCGGGCACACGATCGCGGTGCACGACGGCCGCAAGCACGTCCCGGTGTTCATCACCGAGGCCATGGTGGGGCACAAGCTCGGCGAGTTCGCGCCGACGCGCACGTTCCGCAGCCACGTCAAGGAAGACCGCCGCAGCCGTCGCGGCTGAGCACCGGCAGATAACGGAGAGAGGAACTAGCGATGGAAGCCAGGGCCCAGGCGCGGTACATCCGCGTCACGCCCAGGAAGGCCCGCCGCGTGGTGGACCTCATCCGCGGCCTGCCGGCCACGGAGGCTCAGGCGGTGCTGCGGTTCGCCCCTCAGGCTGCGAGTGAGCCGGTGGGCAAGGTGCTGGCGAGCGCCATCGCCAACGCCGAGCACAACTTCAAGCTCGACACCGACACGCTGGTCGTGAGCCGCGCGTGGGTGGACGAGGGGCCGACCCTGAAGCGTTTCCGGCCCCGCGCCCAGGGCCGGGCTTACCGCATCAACAAGCGCACGAGCCACATCACCGTGGTGCTGGAGCCGCGTGACGAGGCTTCGGCGGGCGGCAGGAAGCAGAGGAGGGCCCGGTAGTGGGGCAGAAGATCAACCCGCACGGGTTCCGGCTCGGCGTCACCACCGACCACAAGAGCGTGTGGTTCGCCGACAAGCTCTACAAGGACTACGTCAAGGAGGACGTCCAGATCCGGCGCATGCTCTCCAAGGGCATGGACCGGGCGGGCATCTCCAAGGTGGAGATCGAGCGGACCCGTGACCGCGTCGAGGTCAACATCCACACCGCCCGGCCGGGCATCGTCATCGGCCGGCGCGGCGCCGAGGCCGAGCGCCTGCGCGGCGACCTGGAGAAGCTGACCGGCAAGCAGGTCCGGCTGAACATCCTCGAGGTCAAGAACCCCGAGGTGGACGCGCAGCTGGTCGCGCAGGGCGTGGCCGAGCAGCTGTCCAGCCGGGTGGCGTTCCGCCGCGCGATGCGCAAGGCCATCCAGTCGGCGATGAAGTCCGGCGCGAAGGGCATCAAGGTGCAGTGCTCCGGCCGCCTCGGCGGCGCGGAGATGTCGCGGTCGGAGTTCTACCGCGAGGGCCAGGTGCCGCTGCACACGCTGCGGGCCGACATCGACTACGGGTTCTACGAGGCCCGGACGACGTTCGGCCGGATCGGCGTCAAGGTGTGGATCTACAAGGGCGAGGCCGCGCAGACCCGCGCCGAGCGCGAGCAGCAGGCCGCCCAGCAGCGCGCCGCCGGCGGCGGCCGGGAGCGTCGCGAGCGCCGCGGGCGCGGCGGCCGGGGCCGCGGCGGCGGTCAGGGCCAGGGCGGCGGCGAGCGCGCGTCCAAGCAGCAGCAGAGCCAGGAGCAGTCGGCGTCGGCCGCCGAGTCCGCTCCCAGCGGTGAGGGGAGCTGATCGACCATGCTGATCCCCCGCAAGGTCAAGCACCGCAAGCAGCACCACCCCAAGCGCAAGGGGATGGCCAAGGGCGGTACGAAGGTGGCCTTCGGCGAGTGGGGCATCCAGGCCCTGGAGGGCTCGTACGTCACCAACCGGCAGATCGAGGCCGCGCGTATCGCCATGACCCGGCACATCCGGCGTGGCGGCAAGGTGTGGATCAACATCTTCCCGGACCGCCCGCTGACCAAGAAGCCCGCCGAGACCCGGATGGGTTCCGGTAAGGGCTCGGTCGAGTGGTGGGTGGCCAACGTCAAGCCGGGCCGGGTGGTGTTCGAGATCTCCTACCCGAACGAGCAGGTGGCCCGTGAGGCGCTGCAGCGCGCCATCCACAAGCTGCCGATGAAGTGCAGGATCGTGAAGCGAGAGGCCGGTGAGGGCTGATGGCCAAGGGTCTTACCGCCGACGAGCTGCGCACCGAGCCCCACGAAGAGCTGGTCAAGAAGCTCAAGGAGGCCAAGGAGGAGCTTTTCAACCTCCGCTTCCAGGCCGCGACCGGTCAGCTGGAGAGCCACGGGCGGCTGCGCACCGTCAAGCGTGAGATCGCCCGCATCTACACCGTGATGCGGGAGCGCGAGCTCGGCATCGTCACGGTCACCGAGGAGACGGAGTCCGCGGAAGGCAAGGGCGGCGATGACTGAAACCACGACCGGGCAGACGAAGCCGCGCGGCACCCGTAAGGTGCTGGAGGGCCTTGTGGTCAGCGACAAGATGGACAAGACCGTGGTCGTGTCCGTCGAGGACCGCGTCAAGCACCCCAAGTACCACAAGGTGATCCGCCGCACGAAGAAGTACAAGGCGCACGACGAGGCGAACGCGTGCGGCGTCGGCGATCGCGTCCGCCTCATGGAGACCCGCCCGCTGTCGGCGACCAAGCGCTGGCGCGTGGTGGAGATCCTCGAAAAGGCCAAGTGATCGAGGCCAGGTAAACCCATTGGTTCCGCCAGGCTCCTCCGGGCGCGTCCTGGAGGAGAACCGGTGTGACGAACAGGAGTTGACGTGATCCAGCAGGAGTCGCGACTCAAGGTCGCCGACAACACGGGTGCGAAGGAGATCCTGTGCATCCGCGTGCTCGGCGGCTCGGGTCGGCGCTACGCGGGAGTCGGCGACGTCATCGTCGCGACGGTGAAGGACGCCCTTCCCGGCGCGGGCGTGAAGAAGGGCGACGTCGTCAAGGCGGTCGTCGTGCGCACCCGCAAGGAGCGCCGGCGCCCGGACGGCTCCTACATCCGCTTCGACGAGAACGCGGCCGTGCTCATCAGGGACGGCGGCGACCCCCGCGGCACCCGAATCTTCGGCCCGGTGGGCCGCGAGCTGCGCGAGAAGAAGTTCATGCGAATCATCTCCCTCGCGCCGGAGGTGCTGTGATGAAGATCAGGAAGGGCGACGAGGTCATCGTCATCGCCGGCAAGGACAAGGGCGCGACCGGCAAGGTGCTGCGCGTCCTCCCGCGCGAGCAGCGCGTCGTCGTCGAGGGCGTCAACCTCGTCACCAAGCACATCAAGGCCGACCAGGCGCGTCCGGGCAAGCAGACCGGCCGCGTGACGGTCGAAGCGCCGCTGCACGTCAGCAATGTCGCGCTCGTCGAGGACGGCAAGCCGGTCCGGGTCGGATACCGCATCAACGAGGACGGCACGAAGGTCCGGATCTCGCGCCGCACCGGTAAGGAGATCTGATTTCGATGACCGAGACCGTTACCGAGCGGCCCGTGCCCAAGCCGCGGCTGAAGCTGCGGTACCGGGACGAGATCGCCCCGGCGATGCGCGAGCGCTTCGGCTACAAGAACGTCATGCAGATCCCCACGCTGACCAAGATCACGGTCAACATGGGGGTGGGCGAAGCGGCGCGCGACGCCAAGGTGATCGAGGGCGCGATCCGCGACCTGTCGATGATCACCGGCCAGAAGCCGAAGGTGAACCGGGCCCGCAAGTCGATCGCGCAGTTCAAGCTGCGCGAGGGCATGCCGATCGGGGCGCACTGCACGCTGCGCGGCGACCGGATGTGGGAGTTCCTCGACCGGCTGCTGACGCTGGCGCTGCCGCGCATCCGCGACTTCCGCGGGCTGTCCCCCCGGCAGTTCGACGGCAACGGCAACTACACCTTCGGGCTGACCGAGCAGGTGATGTTCCACGAGGTCGACCCCGACAAGGTGGACCGCCAGCGGGGCATGGACATCACCATCGTGACCACCGCCAAGACCGACGAGGAGGGCCGCGAGCTGCTCAAGCTCTTGGGCTTCCCGTTCAAGGAGGCCTGAGCTTCCGAGGCAGCCGGGCGTCCGGCTGAGGATCGCAACAAGGAGAGCTGAGCGATATGGCGAAGAAGGCGCTGATCGCCAAGGCGGCCCGCAAGCCCAAGTTCGCGGTGCGCGCGTACACCCGCTGCTCGCGCTGCGGGCGTCCGCGCTCGGTCTACCGGAAGTTCGGCCTGTGCCGGATCTGCTTCCGGGAGATGGCGCACCGGGGCGAGCTGCCCGGCATCACCAAGTCCAGCTGGTGACAGGCACCAGTTCGTAATAGCCACCGGGCGCCCGCGGCGAGCGGGTGCCCACGACCACGCCAAAGGTCCGCGGAGGAAACCGTGGCGAGGGAGGGCCACTAGGCCATGACGATGACCGACCCGATCGCAGACATGCTGACGCGTCTGCGCAACGCGAATGCGGCGTACCACGACACCGTGGCGATGCCGTACTCGAAGATCAAGGCGCACATCGCCGAGATCCTGCAGCAGGAGGGCTACATCTCCAGCTGGCACGTGGAGGACGCCGAGGTCGGCAAGAAGCTCGTGATCGAGCTGAAGTTCGGTCCGACCCGGGAGCGTTCGATCGCCGGCATCAAGCGGGTGTCGAAGCCGGGGCTGCGGGTGTACGCCAAGAAGGACAACCTGCCGAAGGTCCTGGGCGGCCTGGGCGTCGCGATCATCTCGACGTCCATGGGCCTGATGACCGACCGGCAGGCGGCTAAGCGCGGCGTGGGCGGCGAAGTCCTCGCCTACGTGTGGTGAGGGGGGTACACGGATCATGTCGCGTATCGGACGTCTCCCCATCACCGTGCCCAGCGGCGTCGACGTCAGGATCGACGGCCGGGAGGTCACCGTCAAGGGGCCCAAGGGCGAGCTGCGGCACACCGTCGCCGAGCCCATCGAGGTGAAGCTGGAGGACGGCAAGGTCACCGTGACCCGGCCGAACGACGTCAACACCGTTCGGGCGCTGCACGGCCTGACCCGCACGCTGATCAACAACATGGTGATCGGCGTCACCGAGGGCTACCGCAAGACCCTGGTCATCCAGGGCGTCGGTTACCGGGTGCAGCAGAAGGGCAAGGACCTGGAGTTCTCCCTGGGCTACAGCCACCCGATCACGGTCTCCCCGCCGGAGGGCATCACCTTCCGCGTGGAGAAGCCGACCCAGCTGGTCGTCGAGGGCATCGACAAGCAGAAGGTCGGCGAGGTCGCCGCCAACATCCGCAAGCTGCGCAAGCCCGACCCGTACAAGGGCAAGGGCGTGCGCTACGAGGGCGAGCAGATCCGCCGCAAGGTCGGAAAGGCTGGTAAGTAGTCGTGGCAGGCACCAAGCTCCTGGCCAGGAAGGCCACCTCGCCGCGGGTGAAGGCGCGCCGGCGCCGGCACCTGCGGGTCCGCAAGAAGGTCTTCGGCACCGCCGCGAGGCCTCGGCTGGTCGTGACCCGCTCCAACATGCACATCCGTGCGCAGGTCATCGACGACGAGCGGGGCCACACCTTGGTGTCGGCGTCCTCCATGGAGGCCGACCTGCGGGCCTTCGACGGCGACAAGACCGCCAAGGCCCGCAAGGTGGGCGAGCTGGTCGCCGCCCGTGCCAAGCAGGCCGGGATCTCCGCCGTGGTGTTCGACCGCGGCGGCAACAAGTACCACGGCCGCATCGCCGCCCTGGCGGACGGTGCGCGCGAGGGCGGGCTGGAGTTCTGAGACTCATGGCCCACGAACCGCAAGACGAGAAGAGGTACCACTGATGGCAGCGCAGAGGCGCGGTGGCGGTCAGGGTGGCGACCGTCGCGACGGCCGCCGCGACGACCGCCGCGGTGGCGCCGACAAGGGCCAGTCGTACATCGAGAAGGTCGTGGCGATCAACCGGGTCGCCAAGGTCGTCAAGGGCGGCCGGCGCTTCAGCTTCACCGCTCTGGTGATCGTCGGTGACGGCAACGGCACGGTCGGCGTCGGATACGGAAAGGCCAAGGAGGTGCCCGCGGCGATCGCCAAGGGCGTCGAGGAGGCCAAGAAGCACTTCTTCAAGGTGCCGCGCATCCAGGGCACGATCCCGCACGCGGTGCAGGGCGAGGAGGCCGCGGGCGTGGTCCTGCTGCGTCCGGCCAGCCCCGGTACCGGTGTGATCGCCGGCGGCCCGGTGCGCGCGGTGCTGGAGTGCGCGGGCATCCACGACGTGCTGTCCAAGTCGCTGGGCACCGACAACGCGATCAACATCGTGCACGCCACGGTGGCCGGGCTCAAGCAGCTCAAGCGTCCGGAGGAGATCGCGGCCAAGCGCGGTCTGCCGCTGGAGGACGTGGCCCCCGCCGCCATGCTGCGGGCGCGCGCCGCCGGCAGCGAGCCGCGGGCGGAGGTGGCGTCGTAATGGCTCGGCTGAAGATCACCCAGGTCAAGTCGGTGATCAGCGAGAAGCAGAACCAGCGTGACACGCTGCGCACGCTCGGCCTGAAGAAGATCGGGCAGAGCGTGGTCCGCGAGGACTCGCGGCAGGTGCGCGGCATGATCCGGACGGTGGACCACCTGGTCACCGTCGAGGAGGTCGACTGACCATGGCGACCGATCTGAGCAAGGACACGGCCGGCGCCGAGGGCGCTCCGCTCAAGGTGCACGACCTGCGTCCGGCCCCCGGCGCCAACCGCCGCAAGACCCGCAAGGGCCGCGGCGAGGCGTCCAAGGGCAAGACCGCCGGTCGCGGCACCAAGGGCACCAAGGCCCGCGACACCGTGCCCGTCGGGTTCGAGGGCGGTCAGATGCCGCTGATCCGCCGGGTGCCGAAGCTCAAGGGGTTCAAGAACCCCAACCGGGTCGAGTACCAGGTGGTGAACCTGGACAAGCTCGCCGAGCTGTACCCGCAGGGCGGCGAGGTGACCGCCGAGGACCTGGCCGCCAAGGGCGCGGTGCGCCGCGGCCGTCCGGTCAAGGTGCTGGGCCAGGGCGACATCTCCGTGGCCGTGCAGGTCAAGGCGCACGCCTTCTCCGCGTCGGCCAAGGAGAAGATCGAGGCGGCCGGCGGAAGCGCCGAGCAGCTGTAAAGAAGGACACCGTCACAGTGACACCGGGGCCGTCGACGGCACGGCCGAGCACTCGTGGAGGAGAGGCCCTCCACGGCCCCCTCGCCTCCGCGGGAGGGGCGACCTTCGGGTCGGTGTGGTCGGCGACACGGCCCCGGTGTCCTGTGCTGTTAGAGTCGGGGCGACGGTGGGTGGTATCTTTCGGCGTCCGCCGTCTACGACCTGAAACCGGCCCCTCGGCGGCCATGGATTCACCAGTCGCGCAGGAGGAATGGTGCTGACCGCGTTCGCTCGGGCATTTCGTACGCCTGACCTGCGTAAGAAGATACTGTTCACGCTGTTCATCATCGTGATCTTCCGCATCGGGTCGGTGCTGCCGTCCCCGGGCGTGAACACGGAGGTCCTGCGCGAGACCGCCGACAAGGCCAAGGAGAGCAACCAGCTCTACGGGCTGGTCGACCTGTTCAGCGGCGGCGCGCTGCTGAAGCTGTCGGTGTTCGCGCTGGGCATCATGCCCTACATCACCGCCAGCATCATCCTGCAGCTGCTGACCGTGGTGATCCCCAAGCTGGAGGCCCTGAAGAAGGAGGGCCAGGCCGGCACCACGAAGATCACACAGTACACCCGGTACCTGACGGTCGGGCTGGCGATCCTGCAGGCGACCGGCATCGTGGCCATGGCCGCCACCGGGCAGCTGTTCCAGGGCGTGGCCGGCGGCGGCGACGTCCTGTACAACAACGACCTCACCACGATCATCACGATCGTGATCTGCATGACCGCGGGCACCACGGTCATCATGTGGCTGGGCGAGCTGATCACCGACCGCGGCGTCGGCAACGGCATGTCCATCCTGATCTTCACCCAGGTGGTCGCGGTGTTCCCGGCCCAGTTCTGGGCGATCTACCAGGGGCAGCCGGAGGACCGCCGGGTCTTCGTGTTCTCGCTGGTGATCCTGGTGGGTCTGGCGATCATGGCGGGCGTGGTGTTCGTCGAGCAGGCCCAGCGCCGCATCCCGGTGCAGTACGCCAAGCGGATGGTGGGCCGGCGGATGTACGGCGGCACCTCCACCTACATCCCGCTCAAGGTCAACCAGGCCGGCATCATCCCGCTGATCTTCGCCTCGTCCCTGCTGTACCTGCCGGTGCTGGCCACCCAGCTGTGGCCCGAGAACAAGTGGCTGCAGAAGATCCAGCCCTACCTGCAGCAGGACAACCCCTGGCACATGGCGGTCTTCTTCGGCTTCATCATCTTCTTCACGTACTTCTACGTGGCCATCACCTTCAACCCCACTGAAGTGGCCGACAACATGAAGAAGTATGGTGGGTTCATCCCGGGTATCCGTCCGGGCCGGCCGACCGCCGAGTACCTCGACTACGTACTCACCCGGATCACCACGCCCGGCGCGTTGTACCTGGGGTTCGTGTCCCTCATTCCGATGGTGGCGTTCGCGCTGCTGAACGCCACGCAGGACTTCCCGTTCGGGGGCGCGAGCATCCTCATCGTCGTCGGCGTGGGACTGGATACCGTGAAGCAGATCGAAAGTCAGCTCCAGCAGCGCAACTACGAGGGCTTCCTCCGGTAGTGCGTATCGTCCTGGTGGGCCCCCCGGGCGCGGGCAAGGGGACGCAGGCCCAGTTCATCGCATCGCATCTGTCCATCCCGAAGATCTCGACAGGTGACATCTTCCGGGCCAACGTCAGCAGCGGCACGGAGCTGGGCCGTCGGGCCAAGGCGTACATGGACCGCGGCGACCTGGTGCCGGACGAGATCACCATCGCGATGGTGCGCGATCGGCTGGCCGCCGAGGACGCGCGCGACGGGTTCCTGCTGGACGGTTTCCCGCGCAACGTCCCGCAGGCCGAGACGCTCAAGAAGATCCTCGCGGAGTGGGACGCTCGGCTGGACATCGTGCTCGAGCTCGTGGTCGACGAGGACGAGGTGGTGCGGCGCCTGTCGGGCCGGCGCACCTGCTCGCGCTGCGGCCGCATCTGGCACGTCGACTTCGACGAGAAGCAGGACGACATCTGCGACGACTGCGGCGGCGAGCTGTTCCAGCGCGACGACGACCGCGAGGAGGTCGTCCGGCACCGGCTGGAGGTGTACCAGCAGCAGACCGCGCCGCTGGTGCAGTTCTACGCCGACGAGGGCGTCTTGGTGGGCATCGACGCGACCGGGCCGATCGAAGAGGTGACCAACCGGGCGCTGGCGGCGCTGCGTCCGCTGCAGCGCTGATCCGGGCGTCCGGCGCGGTCGCCGCGCCCGCGTAGGCTGGAGGCGCGGCCCCGGTGTGCCCGGGGCCGGTGGACGGGGCCGCGTTCCAGCACGGCCGGGGACCGCACGGCCGAGGACCGTCCGTCCCCGAAGGTCAGCCCGGCGCGCTTGGCGGTCCCTGCGCGCGGCACAGGGAGTGGAATGTTCCGACGGCGTAGGCCCGCGATTCAGATCAAGACGCCCGAGCAGGTCGAGCTGATGCGCGAGGCGGGCCTGCTGGTGGCCCGCACGCTGGAGCTGCTGCGCGAGGCGGTCAAGCCGGGCATCACCACGATGGACCTGGACGCGCTGGCCGAGGCGCACATCCGCGACCACGGCGGCGTGCCCTCGTTCAAGGGCTACCACGGGTACCCGGCGACGATCTGCGCGTCGGTGAACGAGGAGGTCGTGCACGGCATCCCGCGGGCCGACAAGGAGCTGCGGGACGGCGACGTGATCTCCATCGACTGCGGCGCGATCGTGCGGGGCTGGCACGGCGACGCGGCGATCACCGTTCCGGTGGGGGAGATCTCCGCCGAGCGGCGCCGGCTGCTGGAGGTCACCGAGGCGGCCCTGTGGGCCGGTCTGGCGGCCGGAGTGGTGGGGGCGCACCTGACCGACATCTCCCACGCGATCGAGTCCCATATTCGCTCTCAGGGCCGCTACGGCATCGTCGAGGGCTACGGGGGCCACGGCATCGGCACTGAGATGCACATGGACCCGCTCATCGCCAACCACGGCGAGCCGGGGTACGGGCCGGTGCTGGAGGCGGGGATGTGCTTCGCGGTGGAGCCGATGGTCAACCTCGGCGGCAAGGAGACCCGGGAGCTGGCCGACGGCTGGACGGTGGTCACCGTGGACGGCAGCGTCTCGGCGCACTTCGAGCACACCTTCGCGGTGACGCCGCAGGGGCCGCGCGTGCTCACGGCCATTGACGAGGGCCGGGAGTGGTTGACGAAGCTGAGGGGTAAGACTTCCTCCTGACCGCCGTAAAGGGGCTGGCATGCCGCCGAACCCTGACATCCGCGCCTCCGACGCCGACCGCGACCGCGTCGCCGAACTGCTGCGCGAGCACTGCGCGCAGGGGCGGATCACCGTGGACGAGCTGAACGAGCGCTTGGAGGCCGTCTACGCGTCCCGGACGCTGGGGCAGCTGCAGGAGGTCACCGCGGACCTGCCCGAGGAGGACCTGTACGAGCTGCCCGTCCCCGCCTCGCAACGGGCCTCCGTGGAGCCCGTGCGCGTCCCGCCGGGCGTGCCGGCGCGCAAGCTCGACCGGACGCTGTGGGGGACGTGGGCCGTCGTCAGCGCCGTCAACTTCGTCGTCTGGCTGATCCTCGCGGTGACGGGGAACACCGTGTACCCGTGGTGGATCTGGGTGGCGGGGCCGTGGGGCGCGGTGCTGCTCGTCAACGGCCTCCTGCGCGGCCGCGGGCGCTGAGGCGCGCCCGCGGGCTCAGTCGACCTGCATGAGGGGCCGGTAGTCGCCCGAGGGGGCGAAGTGCGTGGTGGCCATGCCGTCGGAGACCAGGTGCACGGCGAACCCGGCGGGTTCCCCGGTGACCGCGGCGCGTCCGGGGCGGGTCATGTCGAGGTAGAGCTGCCGGTAGGTGCTGGGGCAGGTGGTGCTGACCGTGCCCGCCAGCGATCCGACCGTCCCGCGGTGCACGAGCCCGCTGATGACGCGCACGACCTGCCGGTGCCGGGCGATGACGTCGGCGAACGCGGCCGCGTCGGTGAACCCGATGTCGTCGACGAACCGGATGCCGACCGGGTGCGGCGGGTGGTACGTGGCGACGATGGTGGGCGTGTCGGGGGCCTCGGCGAGGGTGCGGTCGAGCCAGTCCAGCCGCCCGCCGTCCATGGCCCCGTACGACTGGCCGGGGACGGTGGTGTCGCAGCACACCAGGCGGGTTCCGGCCACGTCGACGGCGTACTGCACGGGGTCCTGCGGCCTGCGGCCGCTCGCGGCGATCGCCGGGTGGTCGCGGAACGCGGCGCGCAGGGCGTCGCGGTCGTCGTGGGCGCCGGGGAGCGGGTAGACGGCCATCGGCAGGGGGGACAGCAGCGCGTGCAGCCGTTCGTATTCGGCGGGCCGGCCGCCGTCGGCCAGGTCGCCGGTGAGCACCACGGCGTCGGGACGCGCGGGCAGCGACAGCAGGCTCGACACCGCCGCCCGCAGCGCCCGGACGGGCCCCGAGGCGTCGTCGACCGCGCCGTCCCGCCCGGCCGCCAGGTGGATGTCGCTGAGCTGCGCGATGATCGCCACTGATCTCCCCCTCCTTCCGGCACCCCGCGAGACGCCCGGACCGCCCGACGGGGTCCAGGCTCCCGTACCGGACACTTGTTGATCTTCGCCGCCGTCCGGGCGTTCTGTCGACTCGCTCTCGGGAGAGCTGAGTCACCCGCGGCGCGCTCCCGCGCCCGGGCCCGTAGGGGCGGCGCCGGCCGCGCCGAGCGCCCGGGGACGGCGCGCGACCCGCCGTCGGCGGGCGGGCGTCAGGGCGGCCGCGGCCGGTCGGACGGGGGCGCTCTTCAAGCGACCTCGGCGATGACGGCCGACAGGGCGGAGGTGACGTCCTCGGGGGCGGGGGCGACGTCGGGGACGACGTCGCGCAGCGCCAGCCAGCCGTTGATGGCCTGGGCGGTCGGCCGCGCCTCGCGCAGCTGCGGGTCGTCGATGCCGTACCAGGCGGCCACCTTCGACCACCGCCACAGCCGGTGCCCGGCCCGCGACATCTCCGCCGCCGGGAACCCGCCGGGTCCGCGCGCGCCGGTGATCGACAGGCGGACCGAGTCGGGGGAGCGGCCGACCCGTTCGGCGATGTCCCGGATGGTCAGCAGCGGATCGGCCTCCACGCGCTGCACCCGCAGGCCCGGCGCGGCCTCCTCCAGGTGCGCCACCACCTCCATGATCGCGGCGGCCAGCGTCGGCCCCTGCCAGGTGCACGAGGCGCTGCCGGGCCGCTCGGAGTGGTGCGGCTCGGTGGCGATCGACACGGTGACCAGACCGTGGGTGCGGTCGAACAGCGGGTCCAGCTCGTCCTCGGAGAAGGGACGGCTGAGGATCAGCGCGAAGTCATAGCTCGGCATGCCGAGCCCCTCTCCGTGCCCCGCGCGTCCCGCCTGTTGTCACGACCGACGCTCCTTTGAAGCCCGCCCACCAGCCCCCATCAGCGACGCCTCCCTCAAGGGTTCCTCAAGGAAAGGTACAACGCGCGGGCCGCTGTATGCTTGAACGGCAGCGGTCTCCAGGGCCCAAACACGCGCTCGTTTCGCATTCGCGGTCCAGGTGCCGTAGACTCCTATGTCGGTCCACTTCCGGCCGCCGTTTCCCATGCCTCAGTGCCTCTGGCGCCTTGGCGACGGGCCGCGGCCATGCGCCGGACGGCGCCGGGCCGTATCCGATGAACCGATCAGCGAAGCGCGGAGGACATGCCCAAGAAAGAAGGGGCCATCGAGATCGAGGGCACCGTCGTCGAGTCCCTCCCGAACGCCATGTTCCGAGTGGAGCTGGACAACGGGCACAAGGTGCTCGCCCACATCAGCGGCAAGATGCGGATGCACTACATCCGGATCCTGCCGGACGACCGCGTCGTCGTGGAGCTGAGCCCCTACGACCTCACGCGCGGTCGGATCGTCTACCGCTACAAGTGAACCAGTCCCACTGAGGTTGCCTCTCCCGTGCGCGGCGGCGCGGGGGTGACCCTGGCAGTAGGAGACCCAGTGAAGGTCAAGCCGAGCGTCAAGAAGATCTGCAACAAGTGCCGGGTGATCCGGCGCCACGGCCGGGTCATGGTCATCTGCGAGGACCCGCGGCACAAGCAGCGTCAGGGCTGACGCCCGGGCGTGTCGCCCCGGGACGGGGCGGCCGCCGAGGACGGCCCGACAATCGAAGACAGCGCAGCGCGAGCCTTCACACTCCAGCCGTACGTCTCGCCGGGACGCTCCCCTGGGAGCCCCTGGAGGGTCGTACGGCATGGTCGTGTGAAGGGACCACCCCCGGACGGAGGCCGGGGCCGCCACCCGGGCAGGGTGTGAGCGGGACGCGCTGCGTCGACACCTCCGCGACAAGGAAAGGAACTGCCCAGATGGCACGCCTTTTGGGCGTCGACCTCCCGCGCGACAAGCGCGTGGAGATCGCTCTCACCTACATCTTCGGCATCGGCCGGACGCGCGCGAAGGAGACCCTGAGCGCCACCGGGATCAACCCGGACCTGCGCGTCCACCAGCTCGGCGACGACGAGCTGGTCAAGCTCCGCGACTGGATCGAGGCCAACTACAAGGTCGAAGGCGACCTGCGCCGGGAGATCCAGGCCGACATCCGCCGGAAGATCGAGATCGGGTGCTACCAGGGCATCCGCCACCGCCGCGGACTGCCCGTGCGCGGCCAGCGCACGCAGACCAACGCGCGCACCCGCAAGGGCAAGAAGAAGACGGTGGCCGGAAAGAAGAAGGCCGGCAAGAAGTAAGCAGCCGTCCGGTGCCCCGCCCTCGCGCAGGGCCGGGAGTCCGGATCGATGACCTCAGGAGTAGAGAGAGCAGATGCCTCCCAAGAGCCGCGCCGGCGCCAAGAAGGTGCGCCGCAAGGAGAAGAAGAACGTCGCGCACGGCCACGCGCACATCAAGAGCACGTTCAACAACACCATCGTCTCGATCACCGACCCGAACGGCAACGTGATCTCCTGGGCCTCGTCGGGCCACGTGGGCTTCAAGGGCTCGCGCAAGTCGACCCCGTACGCCGCCCAGCAGGCGGCCGAGGCCGCCGCCCGCCGCGCCATGGAGCACGGCATGCGCAAGGTGGACGTGTTCGTCAAGGGCCCGGGCTCGGGCCGCGAGACCGCCATCCGGTCGCTGCAGGCCACCGGCCTGGAGGTGGGCTCGATCCAGGACGTCACGCCCGTTCCGCACAACGGCTGCCGGCCGCCCAAGCGCCGTCGCGTCTGAGGCAGGCAGAGGAGATCAGGAGAGATGGCTCGTTACACCGGCGCCGACTGCAAGCTCTGCCGGCGCGAGAAGATGAAGCTGTTCCTCAAGGGCAGCAAGTGCATGGGTCCCAAGTGCCCGATCGAGATCCGGCCCTACCCGCCGGGCGAGCACGGCCGGGGCCGTCCCAAGGAGACCGAGTACCTGCTCCAGCTGCGCGAGAAGCAGAAGGCCAAGCGCATCTACGGCGTGCTGGAGAAGCAGTTCAGCAACTACTACGTCGAGGCCAACCGGCAGGGCGGCAAGACGGGTGAGAACCTGCTGCGCCTGCTGGAGCGCCGCCTCGACAACGTGGTCTACCGGGCGGGCTTCGCCAAGTCCCGGGACATGGCCCGGCAGCTGATCCGCCACGGTCACTTCCTGGTCAACGGCAAGAAGGTCAACATCCCCTCGTACCTGGTCAGCGAGGCCGACATCGTCGAGGTCCGGCAGAAGTCGCTGCCGCTGGCCCCGTTCGAGGTCGCCCGCGCCGAGGCCGGCGAGCGCCAGGTCCCGGCCTGGCTGGGGGTGCAGACCGAGGGCCGGATGCGGATCTTCGTGCACGCGCTGCCGGTCCGCCAGCAGATCGACGCTCCCGTCCAGGAGCAGCTGATCGTCGAGCTCTACTCCAAGTAAGGGCTCGCCTCGGGTCCGCGCCGGACCAGCGGCCCGGCGCGGGCCCGGCCCATCGGGGTACCACTGCAACGCGGTCGTCATATAGCGGGCACCGCGGAAAGAAGGTTCTGACATGCTCATCGCTCAGCGTCCCACCCTCACCGAGGAGCAGGTCGACGAGTACCGGTCGCGGTTCACCATCGAGCCGCTGGAGCCGGGCTTCGGCTACACGATCGGCAACTCGCTGCGCCGCACCCTGCTGTCCTCGATCCCCGGCGCCGCCGTCACCAGCATCCGCATCGAGGGGGTGCTGCACGAGTTCTCCACCGTCCCGGGGGTCAAGGAGGACGTCACCGACATCATCCTGAACCTCAAGGAGCTGGTCGTCTCCTCCGAGCACGACGAGCCGGTGGTGATGTACCTGCGCAAGCAGGGCCCGGGCGAGGTGACCGCGGCCGACATCGCGCCGCCGGCGGGGGTCGAGGTGCACAACCCCGACCTGCACATCGCCACGCTGAACAGCAAGGCGAAGCTGGAGATGGAGCTGACGGTCGAGCGCGGCCGCGGCTACGTCTCGGCGGCCCAGAACAAGCAGCCGGGCCAGGAGATCGGCCGGATCCCGATCGACTCGATCTACTCGCCCGTCCTGAAGGTCACCTACAAGGTCGAGGCGACCCGCGTCGAGCAGCGCACCGACTTCGACCGGCTCATCCTGGACGTGGAGACCAAGCCCGCCATGCTGCCGCGCGACGCGGTGGCGTCGGCCGGCAAGACCCTGGTCGAGCTGTTCGGGCTGGCCCGCGAGCTCAACGTCGAGGCCGAGGGCATCGACATGGGCCCGTCCCCGACCGACGCGGCCCTGGCCGCCGACCTCGCGCTGCCGATCGAGGAGCTCAACCTGACGGTGCGCTCCTACAACTGCCTCAAGCGCGAGGGCATCCACTCGGTCGGCGAGCTGGTCGCCCGCAGCGAGCAGGACCTGCTCGACATCCGCAACTTCGGCGCCAAGTCCATCGAGGAGGTCAAGCAGAAGCTGGCCGACATGGGCCTGTCGCTGAAGGACTCCCCGCCCGGGTTCGACCCGAGCACGGCCGCGGACACCTACCACGGCGGCGACGACGACTCCAGCTACGCCGAGACCGAGCAGTACTGATCCGCGTCACCGATCCGTGACCGATCCCCGTTCCGACGGGGCGGGACGCGGGCCCGTCCACCGCGGTGGCCGGACCCGCGTCCCGGCATACCGGTAACCGATACGACGATCCCGCCGCGTGCTCCACGACGGCGGGCGACTGACGCCGGTACCTGATACGGCCGGCGCAGGAAGGACACGACGATGCCCAAGCCCACCAAGGGTCCCCGCCTCGGCGGCAGCCCCGCGCACCAGCGGCTCATCCTGGCCAACCTGGCCACGGCGCTGTTCGAGCACGGGCGCATCACCACCACCGAGGCCAAGGCCCGGCGGGTGCGCCCGCTGGCGGAGAGGCTGATCACCAAGGCCAAGAAGGGCGATCTGCACAACCGCCGCCAGGTGCTGCGGGTCATCCGGGACAAGAGCGTGGTGCACGAGCTGTTCACCGAGATCGCGCCGCGCTACCAGAACCGCCCCGGCGGCTACACCCGGATCACCAAGATCGGTCCGCGGCGCGGCGACAACGCGCCCATGGCCGTGATCGAGCTGGTGCAGGAGCCGATGGCCGCGTCCACCGGCACCGCCCCGGCGGCGAAGCCGGCCGAGAAGAAGGCCGAGGAGAAGACCGAGGAGAAGGCCGACCTGACCAAGGGCGAGGCCGCCGAGTCCGCGGACGAGGCGAAGGAGGAGGCCGCGTCGGAGGTCGAGGCCAAGGACGAGGCCAAGGAGTCCGAGGGCGACGCCAAGTGAGCCGTCGCTGACCAGGGCGTTCCCGCGTTCGGGGACGTGGTCGGCCGGTTCTCGGCGACATTGTGCGGGCCCGCCGCCCCGCTACGGGACGGCGGGCCCGATCTTTGCCAGACTGGATCTATGGTCAGGTCAGGCGAGGTGTATTCGACCGGGAGAAGCGATCGGCAGCGTTGGACAAGGACACTCAGCCTGACATGACCGCATTGGTACGGCTCCGTCTCGACATCAGCTACGACGGGAGCGATTTCGCGGGCTGGGCGCGTCAGCCCGGGCAGCGCACCGTCCAGGGCGTCATCGAGGACGCGTTGGCGCGCGTGCTGCGCCTGGACCCGGCTCCGGTGCTGACCGTCGCCGGGCGCACGGACGCCGGCGTGCACGCGCGCGGCCAGGTCGCCCACGTGGTCGTTCCGCACGCCGCCTACACGGCCGTCAACGGGACCCTGCCGCGCAGGTTGGCGGGCGTGCTGCCGCCGGATGTGCGGGTGTGGCGCATCGCTCCGGCGCCCGACACCTTCGACGCGCGCTTCTCGGCGCTGTCGCGCCGGTACGAGTACCGGGTGTGCGACGACCCGGTGGGCGTCGAGCCGCTGCGCCGCCGGGATGTGCTCTGGCATCCGCGCCCGCTCAATTTGGACCGTATGAACGCCGCGTGCGCGCTGCTGCTGGGCGAGCACGACTTCGCCGCGTACTGCCGTCGGCGCGAGGGCGCGACCACCATCCGCAAGCTCCTCAGGTACGAGTGGACGCGCGAGGAGCCCCGCCTGGCCGTGGCCACCGTCGAGGCCGACGCGTTCTGCCACTCCATGGTGCGCGCCCTGGTGGGGGCGCTGCTGATGGTGGGGGACGGGCGCCGCGACATCGAGTGGCCGGCCCAGGTGCTGGCGGCCGGGGTGCGCGACTCCTCGGTGAACGTCGCGCCCGCGCACGGGTTGTCGCTGGAGGAGATCCGCTACCCCGACGCCGGCGACTTCGCCCGGCGGGCCCAGGAGACGCGGCGCGTCCGCACCCTCAACGCCACCGGCGGCGGCAGCGCTCCGGCGGAGGCGGCGGGCGAAGGCGCCGACGCGAGCGAGTCGTCCTCCGCGCGCGTCTCCTAGGCCGCGTCCGCGGCCGGGACCGCCCGCTCGGCGGGCGGTGCGCTACGGGCGTCGTTTGGCGCGCGCGTCGATGGGGCGCACGGCGTAGTCGATGAACTGGTGCGCCACCTGCTGCAGCATGTCGCCCGGCTGGGGCCGTTTGCCGTTGGCGTACTGGGCGTAGGCGTAGATGATGTATCGGCCGCGCACGGTGGAGGCCGCGTAACCGCCCGCCCGGTCGATGTCCCGGGACCGCGAGCCCGCCATGCCGCGGAACCATTCGTACCGGCTCGGGTCCCCGGCGCGGCTCACCTTGAGAGCGATGTTCCGGTTGGGCAGCACCGCGACGCCGGACGTGACGGCAATGGACCGCTTCCGGTCCAGGAACGTGACGCGGACGACGCTGGTGCATCCGCCGCGCTGCAGGGCCTTGGCCATGGCGCCGCGCGCGGTCAGGGTGCACTGGTGGTTGACCGAGGCCTTGTCCTGCACATAGACGCGGCCGCCCAGAGTGATGGTCTTGGACGGGAAGACCTCGATGAGCGCCAGCGGCTTGGGGTCGGTCTTGACGTTGTTGATGCTCGCCTGCGGCGGCAGCGCCGGCGTCGTCGGGGTGGCGGGCCGCGAGGGCGGCGGCGTCGACGGCGGTTGCGCGGCCGCCGGGGTGCGGGCGGTCGACGCGGCCTTGCGGCCGTCATCGGATGTGCCGCCGGCCAACGCGAACACGCCCGCGGCGACGATCGCCGCACCGGCGACGCCGCCGACGGCCAGCAGGGCCTTGCGGCGGCCGCCCTTACCGTCGCCGGACGGGGACGCGCCCGCGGGGACGTGGGCGACGGGGAGCGTCTGCGTCGACCCGTCGAAGGACGGTCCGCCCTGGGCGGGGAGCGCCGGCGTGACGACCGTGGGGGCGTCCGAGGACATCTCGTGGCCGGGGGCGGGCGTGTCCGGGATCGGCGCCTCCGTTCGAGGAAGCGGTGCGGTGTCGTCGCCGGCTGGTCCGTCGCCGGAGGCCGATGCGAGGGCGGGCGGCGGCGTCTGGACTGTCGCGTCGTTCGCGGCGGTGCGGTCGGATTCTTCGGGCCGACCGGGGGCGCCGGTCGGCGCGGCATCGGAGGGCCGGTCCGGCTCGGCCGCGCTGGGGGCGTCGTCCGTCTTCCCGGTGTCCGCGGGCTTCTCGCCCGTGGCCCTTCCGCCCGTGGCGCCGGCGTCAGCAGTGCCGTCGTCCGCAGTGCCGTCGTCCGCAGCCCGGTCCGCTGCGGCCGCGTCGCCCTCGGGCTTACCGTCCGCGGGCATGTCGTCGAGACGAATGCGCGGAATGCCGTCGGACGCGGTGTCCGCGGCGGGCGGCGTGGACGGCGAGGCGATCGGTTCGGCGGGAACGGCGCCGCGGGTGTCGACGCTCGGAACGCCGACGCCCGCCACCAGCGTGCCCGGCGCCGGGTTTGGAGCGGTCCCCGCCGGGTCGGAGCCGGGCTCGGACGGCTCGGTCGCGTCCGCCTTCGGCTCGTCCTCGGCCCCGGATCGGGCCTGCTGGTCCGACTCGTCCTCGTCGGCGGCCCACCAGGGACGCTGGATCAGGAACGGAGGCAGCCCGATGGTGCCGGGCTTGCCGGCGGGACCCTCCTCGGAGGTCTTCTCGGAGCGCTCTGGGGAGGCCTGCGCGGACGGTGTCTCGGACTCGTCCTCGGCGGGGGCGCTGCCGGCGGGGGCGTCGGCGACGGAGGAGTCGGTGACGGGGGAGTCGGTGACGGGGGAGTCGGTGGCGGGCTCGTCGTCGCCAGGGTCGGCGTTGCCGAAACTGGGCGGCGCCGCGGAGGCGGGGGCGGGGGGCGCACCCGTCTCGGCAGCCGAATCCCTGGTCTCGTGAGGTCCAGACATAAGAAGTGAGGGTATTCAGTTCCGGAAGGGCTTCCCCTCGGTCGCCCGGTAGGCCAGGGCGAAGCTGAGGTTGCTGTTCTTGATGACCTGGCGGCCGAAGACGGTGACGGCCGGGTGGGACGCCTCCGGGATCTTCTTTCCGTCGGGGCGCTGGACCCAGGTCATCACCAGGTAGTGGCCGCGGGCCTCGGCGGTGCCGAGGGCCTCGCCCTTGCCGATCTTCTTGGTGATGCCCGGGCCGGGCAGGGGCCGCAGCGCGGAGCTCTTGGCGCTCGCGGCCTTGGCGGCGACCTTGGCGGCCGCGTCGGTGCGCAGGTTGAACACCCCGACCGAGCCGATGAGCGCGCCGTCGCCCCGCACGTAGGTGGCGCGCAGCGCCTGCGAGCAGCCGCCCTTGCGCAGGGCGCTGACCAGGGCGGTGCCGGTCACCGCGTCGGCGCAGTCGCGCTTGGCGTGCCAGGCGACCCGGCCGTACTTCTCGCCGCCCGCGGTGAAGGTGCGCTTGCCGAAGATCTCGTTGAGCGTGAGCGGGGCGGGGTCGGTGGTGCGGCTCTTGAGCTTCACCGGCTCCAGCGGGGGGACGGTCGGGGACGCGGGGGGCGTCGAGGCGGCCTGCGTCGGCGTCGTCGGGGCGGCGGCGGGCTTGGCCCCGGAGTCGTCCTCCAGCATGGAGGACACCAGGAAGCCGCCGCCGACCAGCAGCAGCCCGGCGACCGCCGCGCCGACGGTGATCAGCACGGGGTGGGGGCGGCGCTGCCGCGGCGTGTCCGGGCCGTCCGGGGCGCCGGCGTCGCCCGGGCCGCCGGGACCGGGCCCGAACGCGGCGGACTCGCCGTTCGGTCCCGCTCCCGGCGGCTCCCCGAACCCTTGGTCGAAGCCCGGGTGGTAGGCCTGGGTCTCTCCCGGGGCGCCGTGCGGTCCCGGGCCCTGCGGGGCCTGCTCGAAGGACGGCATGGTCTGGGTTCCGGACGGACCGCCCTGCTGCGGCGCCGAGGCCTGCCAGGGGTCGTCTCTCCACGGCTCGTCCTTCCAGGGGTCGCCGTCCCAGGAGGGCGTGCCGTCCGAGACCGCCTCGGGCCGCTCCGGTGCGGGACCGTACGGCGTGAACGGCGGCTGCGCGGACGCTCGGCCGCCGGATTTGCCTTGATCGCCCGGATAACCCATGGCTTGGACCTTACCGTTCCCTTCGTCGTGCCTCCGGAGCCGCGGGAAAGCGCTCGGGACTTTCGGACCACCTACCTTGACATGGGGGCGAACCGGACGTCGCCGGTTTGCGGAAGGACCCGTCGGGAGGGACGGGCCGCCGTCACCGGCCGAAGTCCTGCGTCCAGTACGGTCCGCGCGGGCTCTTGGCCACGCCGACGCCGATGGTGCGCAGGCTGCAGTCGAGGATGTTGCGCCGGTGCCCCGGGCTGTTCATCCAGCCCTTCATGACCGCCTCGGGCGAGGAGTATCCCATGGCGATGTTCTCGGCCGCGGGGTTCGGGTATCCGGCCGCCCTCATGCGCTCGAAGGGGTCGGTGCCGTCCCGGGAGTCGTGCGAGAAGTAGTTGTTCGCCGCCATGTCCGCCGAGTGCTTGCGGGCGGCGGCGACCAGTCGGTCGTCCACCTTCAGGGCGCTGCAGCCCGCCTTGGCCCGCTCCTGGTTGGTGAGCGTGACCACGGCGCTCTCATCGCTGGTCAGCGAGCCGGACGAGTCCGAGTCGGACGAGCCCGACCCGGAGGAGCCCGAGCCGGAACCGGACCCGGACGACGGCGCGCCGTCGTCGTCGCTCTCGGAGGGCGACGAGCTCGGCTGCGACGAGGGGTCCTTCGGCCACTTGATGTGCTTGCGCTCCAGGGGAGGCGGGCTCTGGTCCCACTTCTCCTGCCACCGCTGCTTCCACCAGTCGGACGAGGGGCTCTCGCCCTGGGCGGGGGCGCCGCCCCGGTGCCAGCTGTGCGAGGCGCGCGGCTTCGGCCCGAACGCGGTCGACGCGCTGGCGTTCTCCGCGTCCAGGTCGGGCTGCATGGCGTGCTGGAGCGCGACGCCCGTGCCGAAGGCCATGGCCGACGCGGTGACCGCCGCGGCGAGGACGGCGATCTTCTTGCCCGCGCGGCCTTTCCGGCGCGCCTGCGGGGCGGAGGAGGCGGAGGGCGGCCGGTGCGGCCGTCCGGAGGGATGACGGGGGTCGTCTGGCTGTCGTGTCGCTCGGGGAGTGTTCAGCGGGGGCTCCCTTGGGTCGGGCCGGCGGCGCCGGCGGTGCCTACCAGATGGCACGGCACCATAGCCCCAAAAATTGGGATAAGACTCCTCAAGTCTGGCAAATTTTACCTGGTCACCGGGGGTGAAACGATCGACACGGACCCCGCCAGGATGTGCGCGGACCTGCCCGAACTCACCTGTCATAAGGTCGGACCGGGGCCCTGAGCGGGGCGCGACGGCGTCCACGGCGTCCGACTGGTCGAGGCACCCTCGCGCGTAAGGCATACTGGAGGGTGGCGGGGCTGCACGACGTTCCCGCTTTTGACCCGTGCCCGCGAGGCTCGATATTCTGCGGGTTCGTTGTGTCTTTGCTGTGCCTGTCTGATGGCGGGCCAACGCAACCGCTGAGAAGTCGACGAGGAAACGAAGGTCTACGACCGTGCGCACGTACACCCCTAAGCCCACTGACGTGCAGCGTCAGTGGTACGTCATCGATGCGACCGATGTCGTGCTGGGTCGGCTCGCCAGTCAGGTCGCGCAGCTGCTTCGGGGTAAGCACAAGCCGATCTACGCGCCGCACTTGGACACCGGTGACTTCGTCATCGTCGTGAACGCCGAGAAGGTCGCGCTGACGGGCAACAAGCGCCAGCAGAAGCGCGCCTACCGGCACTCCGGCTACCCGGGCGGCCTGCGCTCGATCGCCTACAGCGACCTTCTGGACAAGCACCCTGAGCGCGCGGTCGAGAAGGCGATCAAGGGCATGCTGCCGAAGAACTCGCTCGGCCGGAAGATGTTCCGCAAGGTCAAGGTGTACCGCGGCCCCGAGCACCCGCACCAGGCGCAGAAGCCGATCCCGTTCGAGATCACGCAGATCGAGCAGTGACCCCGTAACCGTCCAGCGCCCGCCGGACGGTAACGCTCATTCACGGTGGATCCGGGCCGAGCGCGCCGATCCGCCGGTCGGTCGCCGAAACCGATTCCGTGGCCGCCGGGGCACCCGAAGACCGACCGGGCCCGCCGCCCTGGCCAGAAGACCCTTGGAGAATCCGTGGACGAGTCCACCGGCTTGGAGACGCCCGCCGAGGGCGTCGCGTACGACTCCTACGACGAGGACGTCCCGTCGGAGTACAGCACCGAGACCCCGCAGGCCGCCGAGGCCGGCTACCTCGGCCAGCCGGTGGCGGCCGGCCCGGCCGCCGGCACCGGCCGTCGCAAGAAGGCCATCGCGCGGGTGCGGATCGTCCCGGGCAGCGGCAACTGGAAGATCAACGGGCGCACCCTCGACCAGTACTTCCCCAACAAGGTGCACCAGCAGCTCGTGAACGAGCCGTTCGTGCTGCTGGGCCTGGACGGCCAGTTCGACGTGCTGGCGCGGGTCAACGGCGGCGGCGTCAGCGGGCAGGCGGGCGCGCTGCGCCTCGGCATCTCCCGGGCGCTGCAGGTCGCCAACCCCGACCACCGTCCGGCGCTGAAGAAGGCCGGCTTCCTGACCCGCGACGCGCGGTCCACCGAGCGCAAGAAGGCCGGTCTGAAGAAGGCCCGCAAGGCGCCGCAGTACAGCAAGCGCTGATCGTCAACGGTGCGAGCCGTCGCACCCCGCACGAGGTCCGGTGCGCGATCCGGGGTCACCGGATCGCCCGGCCGCGCGGGGGCGGCGGCTCGTCCGCGTTGTGGGGCGCCCGTCCGGCCCGGGGGCCCGCGACGCGAAGATCATGAACGCGGCGCGGCGGCCGCCGCGGCCGGGCCGGCGCACTACATTTGACCGCGCGGAGCGGCGGGGGCGTGCGGCCCCGTCCGCCTGCCGCGCGGTCCTCTTTTTGATCGGGAGTGGGAAACTGTGGGTCGTCTCTTCGGGACCGATGGCGTACGCGGGCTCGCCAACCGCGATCTGACCGCCCCGCTGGCCATGGACCTGTCCGTCGCCGCGGCGCGGGTCCTCGGCGAGGCCGGCGCCTTCACCGGGCACCGGCCGGTGGCCGTGGTCGGCCGCGATCCACGGGCGTCGGGCGAGTTCCTGGAGGCCGCGGTGGTGGCCGGGCTGGCCAGCGCCGGCGTGGACGTGCTGCGGCTGGGAGTGCTGCCGACGCCCGCCGTGGCCCACCTCACCACCGCGCTCACCGCCGACCTGGGCGTGATGCTGTCGGCCTCGCACAACCCCGCTCCCGACAACGGGATCAAGTTCTTCGACCGCAGCGGCCACAAGCTTCCCGACGAGATCGAGGACCGCATCGAGGAGAGCCTCGGCCGGGCGTGGGAGCCGCCGACCGGCGCGGGCGTCGGCCGCGTCCGCGAGGCCCAGGGCGCCGTCGAGCACTACGTCGCCCACCTGGTCTCCACCCTGCCGGTGTCGCTGGCCGGGCTGCGCGTGGTGGTGGACTGCGCGCACGGCGCGTCCTGGAAGGTGGCGCCGGAGGCGCTGCGCCGCGCGGGCGCCGAGGTGATCACCATCGGGGCGGCGCCGGACGGGCTGAACATCAACGACGGCTGCGGATCGACCCATCTGAACGCGCTGCGGGCCGCGGTGCTGGAGCACGGCGCGGACGTCGGGATCGCCAACGACGGCGACGCCGACCGCTGCATGGCCGTCACCGCCTCCGGCGAGCCGGTCGACGGCGACCAGATCATGGCGATCCTGGCGCTGGAGCTGCGCGAGGCGGGGCTGCTCGCGGCGGACACGGTGGTGGCCACGGTCATGTCGAACCTGGGCTTCAAGCTGGCCATGCGGGAGGCCGGGATCACCGTGGTGGAGACCGCGGTCGGCGACCGGTACGTGCTCGAGGCCATGAAGGAGGGCGGCTACACGCTCGGCGGCGAGCAGTCCGGCCACGTGATCATGCGGCACCACGCCACCACCGGCGACGGCGTGCTGACCGGGCTGCACCTGCTGGCGGCGATGGTGCGGCGCGGCGTCGCGCTGGACGAGCTGGCCAAGGTGATGACGCGGCTGCCGCAGGTGCTCGTCAACGTCCGCGGCGTGGACAAGACGCGGGTCGGCGACAGCCCCGAGCTGGCCGAGGCGATCGCCGCGGCCGAGTCCGAGCTCGGCGACACCGGGCGGGTGCTGATCCGCCCCAGCGGCACCGAGCCCATGGTGCGGGTGATGGTCGAGGCGGCGTCGCAGGAGCAGGCGCAGGCGGTCGCCGAGCGGCTCGCGGAGGTCGTCCGCACCGCGCTGGGCTGACCGGACCGATCGGGCCGACCGGCCCGGCCGAGCCGCCGATCGCGGCCGCCCCCGCCGCCGATCGTCGACGTTCGACGGCGCGTCCCCGGACCTGCGCACGAGGCCGGGGACGCGCCGTCGCGCATCGCGGGTCAGTCCTCCGTGATCTCCAGGCGGCCGACCTTCAGGTGCCCGATCTCCACGGTGCCCGCCCGCAGGTGCTCCACCACGGCTCGCTTGACGACCAGCCTGCCGATGGCGACGGCGCCGACGGCGAGGGCGCCGAGCGCCATCGCGCCCAGCGCCATCGACCCGAGGGCGCCGCCGGCGCGCACCGCCACTCCGGTCGCCGAGGCGCCGGTGACCTCGGCGCCGGTGGCGCGGGCCCCGATGCCGCGTTCGGTGCGGACGCGCGGCCTGGCGTCCCGCGCGCGTCCGTCGTCGTGAGGCGCCCGCCCGTCCGTCGGGGCCGCGTGTTCGTTGGGCTCGTTGGGCTCGCTGCTCATGCGGTCACCCTATGCCCGCGCGGCGTCGGGCTCCCCGTCAACAGCGGTCGAGGAAGCCCCGCAGCGCGTCGAGGTCGGCGCGGGTCACCGGCAGGGAGTACTTGCGGGCGACCGTGACGTACCTGACCCCGTAGGCGCACTGGAACGCCTTCTGCGGCTTCCACTCGCCGGGCCCGGAGTCGCCCTTCTGCTGGTTCGGAACGCCCCACACCGCGAGCAGGTTGTCGGGGTCGTTGGCGAACCGTTCCCGCTGTTGCTCGGTCCACCGGTCGGCGCCCATGCGCCACGCCAACGCCAGCGGGTACACGTGGTCGATTTGCACTTTCGCGGCGTCGGACTTGCTGAACGTGATCTCCTTGCCCGTGTAGGGGTCGCGCAGCAGTCCGGAGAGCACCACGCAGCCGTCGCGCCTGCGCACCTGCTGCAGGTCGCGGGCGAGCACGTCGTTGCGCTGGTCGCAGCCGTTGCGGTCGATGTCCTTCCAGCGGATGCCGAAGCGTTCGCGCGCGTAGCCGTCCCCGCGGTTCTCGGCCGCCACGCGCAGCGTCCCCAGGTCGTCGCGGGCCTGCGCGACCGTGCGCGCGGCCGGGCTGGAGGCGCTCGCCGCGCCGGCCCCCGGACCGCCGCCCGGAGAGGGGGAGGAGTCCGTCAGGCCCACGTCCACGCCGCATGCGGCGGTGGACGCGGCCAGCAGGGCGCCCGCGAGCGCCGCCGCCGACCGCCGCGGCCCTCGACGCCGTCGCCACGAGGTCATCCCGGCACACCGTCCTTTTAGTCGAGCCTTATCCGCCTTTGTCGGTACTTGGCGGGTCGCAGGGTACGGCGTCCGCCGTCCCCCGGGGGAGGGGCAGGGAACGCTGTGCGCGTGCCGCACGTCAAGATGATCGTCACCGAGGCGTGCGCGGACGCGGGGACGCGCCGCGCCGGCCGGAGGCCGCTGAGGCGGCGGACCCGGCGATGCCACCGTGCGTTCGTACGCCGCAAGGTGGAGCGCGGGCACGGACGTAACACCTAAGGGGGACGTGCCGCACCCGCACGAACCGCTAGGTTCGTGCGCATGCCGATCATCGCCACCCAGGGACTGACCATGCGGTTCCCGAGGGTGACCGCCCTGGACGACCTGACCGTTGCCGTGGAGCCCGGCATCATCGGGCTGGTCGGGGCCAACGGCGCCGGCAAGTCGACGCTCATCCGCATCCTGCTGGGCCTGCAGCGCCCCACCTCCGGCCGAGCCAGCGTGCTGGGCCTGGACATCGCCCGCGACGGCGCGCGCATCCGCGAACGGGTCGGGTTCATGCCCGAGTACGAATGCCTGCCGCCCGACGTGTCGGCCACCGAGTTCGTCGTGCACATGGCCCGCATGTGCGGGCTGCCGCCCACGGCCGCGCGCGAACGCGCCGCCGACACGCTGCGGCACGTCGGCCTCTACGAGGAGCGCTACCGCCCCATCGGCGGCTACTCCACCGGCATGCGGCAGCGCGTCAAACTGGCGCAGGCCCTCGTCCACGACCCGCAGCTGGTGTTCCTGGACGAGCCCACCAACGGGCTGGACCCCGCGGGCCGCGACGAGATGCTCGGACTCATCCGCCGCATCGGCACCGAGTTCGGCATCAGCGTGCTCGTCACCTCGCACCTGCTGGGCGAGCTGGAGCGGATCTGCGACCACGTCGTGATCATCGACGGGGGGCGGCTGCTGCGCTCCCAGGCGGTCGAGGCGTACACCGCGGCCAGCGGCTCGCTCACCGTCGAGGTGGACGAGGGCCGCGACCGGCTGGCCGCGCTGCTGGCCGAGGCGGGTCTGGCCGTGCGCGCCGAGGGCCGGCAGCTGGTCGTCGACATCGCCGACGAGTCCACCTACGACCTGATCCGCGACGGCGTCGCCGACCTGGGGCTGCGGCTGGTCCGGCTGGAGCAGCGCCGCCACCGCATCGAGGAGGTCTTCGCGCCCGCCTCGCACCAGGCCGCCGCGCCCGGCGCCCCGCCCGCACCGCCCGGGGCGTACCCGCAGGGAGGCGTCCGATGACCACCAGCATCATCCACGACATCGGGTACCGGCACTACGAGGGCCGGCGCCTGGGCCGGGGGTACGTGCTGCGCTCGCTGTACGTGCACAACCTGCGCGCCGCCTTCGGCCTGGGCCGCCCCGCCCGGGCGAAGGTCATGCCGTTCCTGCTCGCCGCGATCATGCTGCTGCCCGCGGTGGGCGTCGTGGCCGCGGTCGGGCTCGCCGGCCTGGACCGGCCGCCGATCCGCTACTCCCAGTACGCGGTCAGCCTCCAGGTGATCATCGCGATCTTCCTGGCGACGCAGGCGCCGGTGCTGGCGTCCCGGGAGCTGCGCCACCGCGTGGTGCCGCTGTACTTCTCGCGGCCCGTCGGGCACCTGGACTTCGTGCTGGCCAAGCTGGCGGCCCTGGCCACCGCGCTGTTCGCCCTGATGGCGGTGCCGATCACGGTGATGTACATCGGCAGCCTGGTCAACAAGATGCCGAACGCCTCGCGGCACCTGGCCGACTACCTGACCGCGCTGCTCGGCTGCGTGCTGTTCGCGCTGGTGCTGGCGGCGATCGGGATGGTCGTCGCGGCGTTCACCCCGCGCCGCGGCTTCGGGGTGGCGGCCGTCATCGCGGTGTACTCGCTCAGCGCCGGGTTCGTCCTGATCGTGCAGGGACTGGCCGAGGCGCACACCAACTTCACGCTGGCCGGCTGGATGGGGTTGTTCACGCCGTTCAACCTCGTCGACATCGTGCAGGTGCGGCTGCTGGGCGCGGAGCCCTCGGCGGTGGCGGTGGCGCCCGGCGTGCTCGGCGGCCTGGTCGCGCTGCTGCTGTGCGGCGTGCTGGTGGCCGGCTCGATCCCCGTCCTGTACCGGCGGTTCCGGAAGGCGGGGCTGTCATGAGCGGACCGGACGGGCGCGGCGGCCCCGCCCGCGACGCCGGCGGGCGCACGAGGAGCGAGGAGGCAAGGCGGCGCCTCGTCGGCGCCCCAGAGGCGAGCGGGGGGCAGGCATGAGCGTGCTTCGGTTGGAGAACGTGTCGCGCTGGTACGGCAACGTGGTCGCCGTCAACGGCATCTCGATGACGATCGGCCCCGGCGTGACCGGACTGCTCGGGCCGAACGGGGCGGGCAAGTCCACCCTGATCCACATGATGGGCGGCTTCCTGGCGCCCTCGTCCGGCACGGTGGAACTGGACGGCGCGCCGGTCTGGGGCAACCCCGACGTCTACCGGTCCCTCGGCCTGGTGCCCGAACGGGAGACCGCCTACGACTTCCTCACTGGCTGGCAGTTCGTCCACGCCATGGCCAAGCTGCACAAGCTGCCCGACCCGGCGGCCGCCGCGCGCCGCGCCATCGCCCTGGTGGAGATGGAGCACGCGCAGGAACGCGCCATCGGCACCTACTCCAAGGGCATGAAGCAGCGCATCAAGATGGCCTCCGCGCTGGTGCACGACCCGCCCGTGCTGCTGCTGGACGAGCCCTTCAACGGCATGGACCCGCGGCAGCGGCTGCAGCTGATGGACCTGATCCGCGCCATGGCCGCCGAGGGTCGCACCATCCTGTTCAGCTCGCACATCCTGGAGGAGGTGGAGCGGCTCGCCGGGCACATCGAGGTGGTCGTGGCGGGCCGGCACGCCGCCTCCGGCGACTTCCGGGCGATCCGGCGGCTGATGACCGACCGGCCGCACCGGTTCCTGGTCCGCTCGAGCGACGACCGCCGGCTCGCCGCCGCGATCATCTCCGACGGGTCGTCCCGCGGCGTCCACCTGACCGACCAGGGCCTGGAGGTCGAGGCCGTCGACTTCCAGCGCTTCACCTGGCTGCTGCCGCGCGTCGCGCGGGACGCGGGCGTGCGCCTGCTGGAGGTCTCCCCGTCCGACGAGTCCCTGGAAAGCGTCTTCTCCTACCTGGTGGCCCAATGAACGCGACGATCGCGGCAATCACGTTCCGCGCCATGCTGGGGCGGCGCCGCGCCCTGCTGCTCCTGGTCCTGCCGTTGCTGCTGCTGACGCTGTCGGTCGGGCTGCGCGCCGCGGACGTCGCCGACCTGGAGGTGTCGGCGGGCGTGCTGCAGCAGTTCGCCCTGGCCACGCTGCTGCCGCTGCTGGCGCTGATCGCGGGCACGGGGGTGATCGGCCCCGAGATCGACGACGGGCAGATCATGTACGTGCTGACCAAGCCGACGCCCCGGCACGTGATCGTGTTCAGCAAGCTGGCGGTGGCGATCGCGCTGGTCGTGGCGTTCGGGGTGGTGCCGACGCTGGCGGCGGGACTGGTGCTGACCGGGAACACGGCCGGGGTCACCGCGGCGTTCACGATCGGGGTGCTGGCGGCCGGGATCGCCTACACCTCGGTGTTCGTGGCCCTGGCCGTGCTGAGCCGCAACGCCGTCACGATCGGGCTGCTGTACGCGCTGGTGTGGGAGTCGCTGCTCGGCTCCGTGGCGCCGGGGGCGCGGTCGGCGTCCGTCCAGCAGTGGGCGCTGTCGGTCGCCGACGCCTTCACCGACGCGTCGGTGGTGACGTCCACGGTCAGGCTGCCGGTCGCGGTGGCGCTGCTCGCCGCCGTCACCGTCGTGGGCGCTCTGCTGGCGGTGATGCGGCTGCGCAGGCTGCCCGTCACCAGCGCGGAGTGACCGCCGTCCCGCGCCCGGCCGCGTCGCGCCGTCCGTGGCCGCGGGCCGGGCGGCGGGGCCGGGCGGCGGGCGTCAGATGCGGCGCAGGCGGACGCGCTGCACCCTGTGGTCGCGGGCCTTGTGCAGCACGAGGGTGGCGCGGGCCCGGGTCGGCAGGATGTTGGACACCAGGTTGATCTCGTTGACGTCGCGCCAGACCCGCAGCGCGAACGCCGCGGTCTCGTCCTCGTCGATGTGGGCGTACCGGTGGAAGTACGAGCGGGGGTCGCCGAAGGCGGTGCGGCGCAGCGCGAACAGGCGCTCCACGAACCAGTGCCGGATGTCCTCGACGCGGGCGTCCACGTAGATGGAGAAGTCGAAGAAGTCGGCGACGGCGAGCGTCCCGGCGGGAGAGGGCTGCAGCACGTTGAGCCCTTCGACGATGAGGATGTCGGCGCGGCGCACGGTCTGCCGGGCGCCCGGGACGATGTCGTACTCCAGGTGCGAGTACACCGGGATGTCCAGTTCGTCCGCGCCGGCCTTCATGGACGACACGAACCGCACCAGCGCCCGCCGGTCGTAGGACTCGGGGAACCCCTTGCGGTCCAGCAGGCAGCGTTCGCGCAGCACGGCGTTGGGGTACAGGAAGCTGTCGGTGGTGACCAGCTCCACGGTGGGATGCTCCGGCCAGCGCGCCAGCAGCGTCCGCAGCAGCCGCGACGTGGTCGACTTGCCCACCGCCACGCTGCCCGCCACGCCGATGACGAACGGGGTGGGCCGCACCGGCTCGCCCAGGAAGCCGCCGACGGTGTCGCGCAGCCGTCCGTCGGCCACGAAGAACAGGTTCAGCAGCCGCGACAGCGGCAGGTAGACCTCCTCGACCTCGGTGATGTCGATCGGGTCCCGGACGCCGCGCAGCGCGTCCAGCTCGTCGGGGGTCAGCGTCAGCGGGGTGTTCTCGCGCAGCGCCCGCCACTGCTCCCGGGACAGCTCCACGTAGGGGCTCGGCACCGCGTCCCATCCGCTCGTCATGGGCCGAAACCTTAACCCCGCTCGGCGGCGCGGCGCCTCGTGGAGGACGACATACCGGAAGGCCGCCGGCGGTTCACCCGCCGTCCACGCTGTAGCCGCTCACTTTGGCATTTGCTGGTGGGGGCCATCAACCGGCAGGCAATAGAGTGGCCGGCATGTGCGGAATCGTTGGGTACGTCGGCAACCGGCCGGCGTTGGACATCGTGGTGGAAGGGCTCGCGCGTCTGGAGTACCGCGGCTACGACTCCGCCGGGGTGGCCGTGCTCGCCGACGGGAAGCTGGCGACGGCCAAGCGCGCGGGCAAGCTGGTGAACCTGCGCGGCGCCCTGGAGCAGGACCCGCTGCCCGACGGGACCGTCGGCATCGGACACACCCGGTGGGCCACCCACGGACCGCCCAACGACCGCAACGCCCACCCGCACACCGACTGCGCCGGAGCGGTCGCGGTCGTCCACAACGGGATCATCGAGAACTTCGCGCGGCTGCGCGCCGAGCTGGACGAGGGCGGGCACGCCCTGGACTCCGACACCGACACCGAGGTCGTCGCGCACCTGCTGGAGGACGAGCTGCCGCGGGCCGGCGGCGACCTGGCCGAGGCGATGCGCCGGGTCTGCCGCCGCCTGGAGGGCGCGTTCACGCTGGTGGCGGTGCACGCCGACGATCCCGACGTGGTGGTGGGGGCCCGCCGCAACTCGCCGCTGGTCGTCGGCGTGGGCGACGGGCAGAACTTCCTGGCCAGCGACGTGGCCGCGTTCATCGCCCACACCCGCGACGCGATCGAGCTGGGCCAGGACCAGGTGGTGGAGCTGCGCCGCGACGGCGTGACCGTCACCGACTTCGACGGCCGCCCGGCCGAGACCCGCCGGTACCACGTCGACTGGGACGTGTCGGCCGCCGAGAAGGGCGGCTACGACTACTTCATGCTCAAGGAGATCGCCGAGCAGCCGCGCGCGGTCGCCGACACCCTGCTCGGCCGGATCGGCGCCGACGGCAGCCTGGTGCTGGACGAGATGCGGCTGACCGACGAGCAGCTCCGCGAGATCGACAAGATCATCATCGTGGCCTGCGGCACCGCCTACCACGCCGGGCTGATCGCCAAGTACGCCATCGAGCACTGGGCCGGGCTGCCCTGCGAGGTGGAGCTGGCCAGCGAGTTCCGCTACCGCGACCCGATCCTGACCCGGACCACCCTGGTCATCGCGATCTCCCAGTCCGGCGAGACCATGGACACGCTCATGGCGGTGCGGCACGCCCGCGAGCAGCACGCCCGGGTGCTGGCGGTGTGCAACGTCAACGGCTCGACGATCCCGCGCGAGTGCGACGGCGTGCTCTACACCCACGCCGGACCCGAGGTCGGCGTCGCGGCCACCAAGACGTTCCTCACCCAGCTGGTCGCCGTGTACCTGATCGCGCTGTACCTGGCGCAGGTGCGCGGCACCAAGTGGGGCGACGAGGTGTTCGCGATGGTCCAGCTGCTGGAGCGGATGCCGGAGAAGGTGGAGAAGGTCCTGGAGACCATGGAGCCGGTGCGCGAGCTGGCCCGCTCCCTGGCCGGCGGCCACTGCGTGCTGTTCCTGGGCCGGCACGTCGGCTTCCCGGTGGCGCTGGAGGGCGCGCTCAAGCTCAAGGAGCTGGCGTACATGCACGCCGAGGGGTTCGCCGCCGGCGAGCTCAAGCACGGCCCGATCGCGCTGATCGAGAAGGACCTGCCGGTCGTGGTGGTGGTGCCGCCGCGCGCCCGCGCCGTGCTGCACGACAAGATCGTCTCCAACATCCAGGAGATCCGCGCGCGCGGCGCCCGCACCATCGTGATCGCCGAGGAGGGCGACGCGTCGGTGGAGCCGTACGCCGACACGGTGATCCGCGTTCCGGCCGTGCCGACGCTGCTGCAGCCGCTGGTGACCACCGTGCCGCTGCAGGTGTTCGCGTGCGAGCTGGCCACCGCCAAGGGCCACGACGTCGACCAGCCGCGCAACCTGGCCAAGTCCGTCACCGTGGAGTGAACCCGCTCGCCGCACCGCTGGGGAGCGCGTGCGGTGACACCGCCGGCGCCGCGAGACCGGCCGCCGCCGCGCCGCGTCGCACGGGCGTCGTCAGGGACGTCCCGTCACGCGAAGAGGCGGCGGCGTGCGGCCGGACGGCGACGCGGTGCCGGCGGCCGCGGCCGGCCACGAGGCGCACCCGGCCCCGCGGCGGCGCCCCGCCGGGTGGCCCTCCACGGGAGCCGGCGTTCGAGGGACGGCCGGCTGCGCGACCGGGTCCCGCTGAACGTGACGGTTCCCGCGGTGGAGCCGAGATGTGCCGTCTCGCATCGCCTGACGCGCAGAGACGCGTGCAGCGGACCCCGGCGGGATCCGGGACGCGGACGGGCCCCGGGCGGGACGCGGTGCGGACGCGTCAGGTCGCGGCCGCCGACTTGATCGCGGTGGCGAAGGCGCGCCACTCGTCGGGGGTGAATCTCAGCACGGGCCCGGACGCTCCGAGCACGCCGTCGCGGACGCCTATCGCGCCGCCGTCGAGGCGAGCGACCTCGACGCACGTCCCACTGGCGCCGCACCGACGGCTGCTCCTCCAGTGCGCCGTCGCCCCCTGCTGCTGCCCCATCACGCCTCCCGGCGAACATCCTCATATAGGGCTGACGGCCACAATGCCGACATTGCCTTATATACCCTTTGATATACGACACGCCGTAGGGGCGGGCGGGACAGAAAGCTGTGTCCTGCCGGTGCCGCCGTACGCGCCGACGGCACCGGCCGTGCGATCAATGGGGCCCGTCGCCCCGGACGAGGTCGAAGCGGCCCCGCTTGACCTCCGTGACGAAGGAGCCCCATGCGGCCGCGGAGAAGGTCAGCTCCGGGCCGCCCTCGCCGTTGGCGGAGTCGCGGGCGCCGATCCCGCCGCCGGGCAGCGCGGCCACCTCGACGCAGGTCGTGCTCCCGCCGCAGCGCGAGCTCTTCCGCCAGCGGCTCTCGTTACTGATAACTGACGCCACTTTGCGCCTTTCGGAATTGATGTCCGTTTCGAGATGCGCGGTTCGCGAATGCGCTTCGAGCGTCGCAGCGTCCGTCGCGGTGAACGGACCGGGAACTGCGCGGCTCGATGTCCGGAGGTGTGCTGCCGGACGCCAGACACGGCGACCCTAGCAGAAATGCCCAGGGGGATTCATGATTCCCGCGAGTAACGTAACGTGGCTTTGACCATATATGCGGAACACATGCTGACCTGTGGGAACGTCAGGTCAGGCGCGGCTGCTCCACATGTCTCTGGCGGCCGCGAGGTGGATGCGGGATTCCACCGGGTCGAGCGCGTCCTCCCGCAATTGGCGGTGCGCCAGCCGGGCCCGGAACGAGACCGCCTCGTCGGTCAGGTAGTCCATCGTGAGAGTCTCCGAGTAGACGATGTCCGGGAACTGCACATCGTAGATATCGGAGAACTCCAGCAGGGTGAAGGACGGCTCCATGACGGCATGGAATCCGTCCAGCGGCAGAATGCGCAAAGAAATGTGCGGCAACTCGGCCGAGCGGCGCAGATGTTCCATCTGCTCGGCCATCACCGCGGCGTCCCCGACCCGGCGGTGCAGCACCGCCTCGTCCAGCACCAGGTCCAGCCGCATCGGGTTCGGGCGGTGCAGCACCTCCTGGCGCCGGATGCGCAGCTCGATCCGGCGCTCGATCTCCTGCGGGGAGATGCGGCGGTCCAGGTAGTTCCAGCCGCCCACGACGTGCCGGGCGTAGGACTCGGTCTGCAGCAGGCCGGGGACCACCACGTTCTCCCACTGCAGCTCGGCGTCGGCCTCGGTCTCCAGGGAGATCAGCTGCGCGTACCCCGGGTCGAGCCAGGGGTAGTCCTCCCACCAGCCGCGCTGCGCCGCGTCCCGGGCCAGCGCGATCAACTCGGCGCGACGGCGCCCGTTGACCCCGTACAGCTCGAGCAGCATCTCCACGTCGCTCAGCCGTGCGCCGGTGCGGGCGTTCTCCAGCCTGCTGACCTTGGCGGTCGACCAGGACAGCCGTTCGGCGACCTCGTCGCCGGTGAACCCGCTCTGCGCGCGCAGCCTGCGCAGCTCGGCGGCGAGTCGCTGCTGCCGGACGGACGGACGAGGGCTTGCGCTCATGCTGCGTGTACTCCGCCCCAACGAGGACCCAGGAACCCTTTGTCAAGAACACCTTTGTTCAGCAGTCTGCCTTACCTGGCGCCCGCTGGGCAGCGGCCGGGGCCGCGATTCCGGGCCTCGTGGCACTCTTGGAGGATGATCGTTGGTGTGGGCGTCGACGTCGTGGACGTCGCCCGGTTCGAGCGCTCGCTCGCGCGCACGCCGGGCCTGCGCGACCGGCTGTTCACCGAGCGCGAGCGCGGGCTGGCGGTCCAGTCCCTGGCCGCCCGGTTCGCCGCCAAGGAGGCGCTGGCCAAGGCGCTGGGAGCGCCGCGCGGGCTGCGCTGGACCGACGCCGAGGTGCGGCGCGCCGACGACGGACGGCCCGCCCTGCGGGTGACCGGAACGGTCGCGCGGGCGGCCGCAGACCGGGGGGTGACCCGCTGGCACGTGTCGCTGAGCCACGACGGCGGGATCGCCACCGCGGTGGTGATCGCCGAGTCCCTCGCCCCCGCCGGGGACGGCCGGGACGGCGCCGACGAATGATCCACTCCGGCGTGAGCGGGGCGCGCGTACGGGGCAGGGGTACTCGGGGACGGCAGGTTTCCTGGCGACGGCGGAGAGGAAGCTGGGGATGAGGTACGCGCACGAGGTCGGCAAGGTCCGCGCCGCGGAACGGGCCCTGATGGCCCGGCTGCCCGAGGGCGCGCTGATGCAGCGCGCCGCCGCCGGGCTGGCCGCGGTCTGCGCCCGGATGCTGCCGCGCGTGTACGGGGCGGACGTGGTGCTCCTCATCGGCAGCGGCGACAACGGCGGCGACGCCCTGTACGCGGGCGCCCGGCTGGCCCGCCGGGGCGCCCGGGTGACCGCCGTGCCCGCCGGGTCCCGCATCCACGCGGGAGGGCTGGCCGCGCTGCGCAAGGCCGGCGGCCGCGTGCTGGACCGCCCGGACGACGGGACGGTCTCCGAGCGGGCCGCCGCGGCGATCGAAACGGCCGACCTGATCGTCGACGGGCTGACCGGGATCGGCGGGACGGGCGCGCTGCGCGAGCCGTACGCGACGCTGGCCGAGCTGGCCTCCCGCGCCACGGGGGCCGTGGTCGCCTGCGACGTGCCGAGCGGGGTGGACGCGAGCTCGGGCCGGGTGGACGGGGCGGCCGTGCACGCGGACGTGACCGTCACCTTCGGCACCTACAAGCCCGGCCTGCTCATCGACCCCGGCGCCTCCCACTGCGGGGTGGTCGAATTCGTCGACATCGGCCTCGGCCCCGACCTGCCCGACCCGGACGTGGTGGCGGCCTGGCCGGTGGACGTGCAGCCGCCCGAACCGGGGCCCGCGTCGGACAAGTACCGGCGCGGCGTGGTGGGCGTCCTGGCGGGCGGCGAGGACTTCACCGGCGCGGCGGTGCTGTGCACGGGCGGGGCGGTGCACGGGGGAGCGGGCATGGTGCGCTTCGCGTCCGTCGAGCACCCGGTGGAGCTGGTGCGGCACCGCTGGCCCGAGGCCGTCACGACAGTGATCGAGCCGGGCGTCGGCGGGGCCAAGGCCCTCGAACGCGTCGGCCGCGTCCAGGCGTGGGTGGCGGGCCCGGGGCTGGGCACCGGGGCCGAGGCCGAGTCCCTGCTGGAGGCGGTCCTGGCCACCGACCTTCCCGTGCTGGTGGACGCCGACGGCCTGACCGTCCTGGCCCGCCGCCGCGACCTGCTGCGGCGCGAGGCGCCCACCGTCCTCACCCCGCACGCCGGGGAGCTGAGCCGCCTCCTGGGCGTCGAACGGGAGCTGATCGAGGCCCGGCGCCTGGAGCATGTCCGGAGGGCCGCCGTGGAGCTGTCGGCCACGGTGCTGCTGAAGGGCTCGACCACGCTCGTCGCCGAGGAGGACCGCCCCGTCCGCGTCAACCCGACCGGGTCCCCCAGGCTGGCGACCGCGGGCACCGGGGACGTGCTGTCCGGGCTGATCGGGGCGCTCCTGGCCGGAGGGATGCCCGCGCTGGACGCCGCCGCCGCGGGCGCGTACCTGCACGGCCTGGCCGCCCGTTTCGCCTCCCGAGGGCCGGCCGGGGCCGAGGCCGCCCGGTCCGCCGAGGCGCCCATCAGCGCCTTCGACGTCATCGAGGGCCTGCCCGAGGCCTTCCGCGCCGTGCACGAGGCGAGCGTGCACTGAAGGGCGATTCGCGAATCGAAGATCGTCCATCGTGCCGCTTATCGGGCGTAGACCCCCAAATGCGGGTAGGAAACCCTTAGGTGTTCGCTGGGACGCGCCCATCACCGTCGATGGGCGAGAACGGAACGCAGGATGCCGCCGTACGACGCCGTGAGCAGCCGCGCAGGGCAGCGATATGGTCCGGTCACGGCCGAGGGGGCGGCACACTGGGTAACCATGGGAGTTCCAGCTCGGGCACGCATCGATCTCGACGCCATCAGCGCCAACGTCGCCCTCCTGCGCGACTACGCGGGCGGCGCCGACGTCATGGCCATGGTGAAGGCGGAGGCGTACGGGCACGGTCTGGCGCCCGCCGCGCGCGCGGCGCTGGCGGGCGGGGCCACCTGGCTGGGCGTCGCCAAGCTCGCCGAGGCGCTGCGGCTGCGCGAGGAGGGCGTGACCGGGGTCCGGACGCTCGTCTGCATCGGCGTGCCGGGCGAGCCCTACGAGCAGGCGATCGCCGCCGACATCGATCTGGCCGCCGGGAGCGTCTGGCTGGTCCAGGAGATCGCCGAGGCCGCGGCGCGCGCTGGACGCCCCGCGCGCGTGCACCTCAAGGCCGACACCGGCATGTCCCGGGGCGGCGCGGCCCCGGACGACTGGCCCGCCCTGGTGCAGGCCGCGCTGGCCGCCGAGGCGTCCGGGCACGTGCGCGTGGTCGGGCTGATGTCGCACCTGGCGTGCGCGGACGAGGTCGGCCACCCGTCGATCGGCCGCCAGGTCGCCGCGTTCCGGGAGATGGTCGAGCACGCCGAGGCGGCGGGGCTGCGGCCCGAGGTGCGGCACATCGCCAACTCCGCGGCGACGCTGACGCTGCCGGAGGCCCGCTTCGACCTGGTCCGTCCGGGCATCGCCACGTACGGGCTGACGCCGGTCCCGCAGCTCGGCGACTTCGGGCTGCGGCCCGCGATGACCCTGGTGGCCGACGCGGCCCTGGTGAAAAGGGTCCCGGCGGGCAGCGGCATCTCGTACGGGCACACCTACGTCACCGAGCGGGAGACCACCCTGGCCGTCGTGCCCGTGGGCTACGGCGACGGCGTCCCCCGGCACGGCTCCAACCTGCTGGAGGTGCTGGCGGGCGGGCGGCGGCGCCGCATCGCGGGCCGGGTCTGCATGGACCAGTTCGTCATCGACCTGGGCGACGACACCCTGACCCCCGGAGACGAGGTCGTCCTGTTCGGGCCCGGCGACCACGGCGAGCCGACCGCGCAGGAGTGGGCGGACGCGCTCGGCACGATCTCGTATGAGATCGTCACCCGCATCGGCTCCCGGGTGCCCCGGGTGTACGCGGGGCGGCCCGCGGCGCGGCCGCACGAAGGGGTCAGGCATGGGTAGCAGACGAAGGCTCGGCATCGCCGGAACCATCGCGGGCATCGGCGCGGCGGGGATCGGCGCCGCGGTGGGGCTGCGGCAGCTGGCCGTGGGGCGCCGCCGTCTGCGCCCCGACCCCGACGCGGGCGAGCCGTTCGGCGAGCTGCGCGGCCGTCCCCTCACCGTGCTCGCCGACGACGGCCTGCCGCTGTACGTGGAGGTCGACGGACCGGACGACGCGCCGCTGACGGTGGTGTTCTGCCACGGCTACACGCTGAACCAGGACTCCTGGCACTACCAGCGCCGCGACCTGCCCACGCCGCGTCCGGGCACGCCCCGGCCGCGCATGGTCTTCTGGGACCAGCGCAGCCACGGCCGGTCCGGACGCAGCAAGCCGTCCCACGCCACCGTCGAGCAGACCGGCGAGGACCTGTACGCGGTGCTGCGCGCGACCGTGCGGCCGGGGTCGCCGGTGGTGCTGGTGGGCCACTCCATGGGCGGCATGTCGATCATGGCGCTGGCCGACCGGCACCCGCAGCTGTTCGGCGCCCAGCGCGGCCGGATCCGCATCGCCGGGGTCGCCTTGATCAACACCGCCTGCGGCGACATGGCCGAGCTGACGCTGGGGCTGCCCATGGTGCTGGCCAAGGCGCTGCGCCCGCTGGCCGACGGCGCGCTGCGCAATCTGGGCCGCCGGGCCGAGCTGGTCGACCGCGCCCGCGGCCTGGCCGGCGACCTGGCGTTCGTGGTGACCCGCAAGATGGCCTTCGCCGACAAGCACGTCAGCCCCACGGTGGTGGACTTCCTGGAGCAGATGATCCGGGCCACCCCGATCGACGTGATCGCGCAGTTCTATCCGGCGCTGATGGCGCTGGACCTGGAGAACGCGCTGGAGCCGATCGGCCGCGTCCCGGTGCTGGTGCTGGCCGGCGGCCGGGACCGGCTCACCCCGCCCCAGCACTCCCGCCGCATCGCCGAGGTGCTGCCGGACGCCGAGCTGATCGAGGTCGGCGACGCCGGGCACGTGCTGCCGCTGGAGTATCCGGGCGTCGTCACCGCCGCCCTGCGCCGCCTGATGGCCCGCGCCCATCCCCAGCGTGAGGAGCGCACGGCATGAGCGGGCGCGGCGCGGCCGGGTGAGCGGGGCGAGCGGCACGGCCGACAGGAATGGCGGCGCCCCCGCTCGGCGTTTCGGATGCGGACGGGGACCCGCGTGGGCGACGGACACGGAGCGACGGACACGGAGCTACGGACACGATGACGACGGCGACGGTGCGCGTACCGCGCGCCGAGGACATGCGCGAGCTGGGGCTGCGGCTGGCCGGTGCGCTGCGCGCCGGGGACCTGCTCGTGCTGACGGGCGATCTCGGCGCGGGCAAGACCACCCTGACGCAGGGCATCGCCGAGGGGCTGAAGGTGCGCGGCCCGATCACCTCGCCCACGTTCGTGATCGCGCGGGTGCATCCGCCGCTGGCCGGGGGGCCGCCGCTGGTGCACGTGGACGCGTACCGGCTGAACGGTTTCGCCGAACTCGACGATCTTGATCTCGACGCCGAGATCGGCGAATCGGTGACCGTCGTGGAATGGGGCGAAGGGCTGGCCGAGGGCCTGGCCGAGGACCGGCTGGAGATCGTCATTTCCCGCGACGCGGACGCCGAGGAGCGCCTTGTGACGATCACCGGGGTGGGCGCACGCTGGGCGCCCGTCCTCAGCGATCTTCTTGACGCAAGTTGACCACGGCGGTCGGCGGGAAAAGGTAGCAGTTTTTCGATATGTCTGGAGCGGCCTCTCTTAGGCCGGATGTCGTACTCTTCCGTACACGAATCGTGCAGCGCGACGGACAGCTTTCCTCATTCGGGAGTGGGTGCCGGTGAGTGGTAGCCATCGCAGCGGCAGTCACCGCGCGGGCAGCGGCAGCCACCGGCGCGTCGGCCGCGACCGGCGCCCCGGGCGTCGCCTGGCGGTCCTGCTGACGGGCGTCGTCGCCGGCGCCGCGGTGTGCGTGCTGGCCGCCTTCGCGATCCTCGGCGGCCTGGAGGCGGGCCGCGAGGGCGAGTCCGGCGAGGTCGTCGGCAGCGGCGCCGCCGACTCCTCCGCGCCGTCCACGCCCCGCGTGCGCACCACCGTGCCCGACGCCTGCGAGGTGCTCAGCCAGGACATCGCCGACCGGCTCGCCCCCGGCGCCGAACGCAACCCGGCCGACAACTACCAGGCCAGCGACCAGCAGAGCCAGTGCGTGTGGGGCGCCTACAGCGGCGACCGCAAGCGCCAGCTGACCGTGGAGCTGCGGGCGATCGTCAACGGGCAGGGCGGCCCGGTGGAGGCGGCCCGGCGCGCCTTCGCCGACGAGCGCTCCGCCGACGAGTCCGGCAAGGCCCTGCTGGCCGGGCAGGAGCTCACCGACAAGCGCGACGTCGAGGACGTGGGCGACGAGGGGTACGTCGTCTACAGCGTCGACAAGCGGCAGGGGTCGGGAGAGGCCATCGCCAACGTGCGCCTGGACAACATCCTGGTCACCGTGCACTACTCCGGCGGGGACGACGGCGACGCGCTCAGCGCCTCCGACGCCATGGACGGCGCCGAGAAGGCCGTCAAGGGCGCCGTGGACGGGCTCGACGCCGGCTGATCGGCGAGGGCGCGCCGCGACGCGCTCCCGCGGAACGCACTAGGCTTGCAACCCGTGCTGGTCCTGGCTTTCGACACCGCGACCGCCGCGGTGACCGTCGCGCTGTACGAGTGGTCCCCGGGCGAGGGAGTCGTCCGCCGCGGCGGCGCCGAAGCCGTGGACCGGCGTCGGCACACCGAGCTGCTCACCCCGTCCATCGCCCAGGCCATGGCCGAGGCGGGCGCGGCCCCCGACGACCTCGACGCCATCGCCGTGGGCGTCGGCCCCGGCCCCTATACCGGGCTGCGCGTCGGGCTGGTGACCGCCCGCGCGATGGGCCAGGCCCTCAAGATCCCCGTGCACGGGGTGTGCACGCTGGACGTCATCGCCTGGGAGTCGCGGCGCGAGCAGCCGTTCGCCGTCGCCACCGACGCCCGCCGCAAGGAGGTGTACTGGGCGCGGTACGACTCGGCCCGGGCGCGCGTCACCGAACCCGCCGTGGGCCCGCCGTCCGACGTGCTCGCCGGACAGCCGGCCGACCTGCCGGTGATCGGCGAGGGCGCCGCCCTGTACCCCGAGGTCCTCGGCCGCCCCGACCGGGAGCCGCTGCCGCTGCTGCCCTCCGCCGACGCGCTGGCCGAGCTGGTGGTGACCCGGCTGTCGGGCGCGCCCGGCCCCGCGCTGCTGCCTCCCGAGCCGCTGTACCTGCGCCGCCCCGACGCCCGCGAGCCCGGCCCGCGCAAGAAGGTGCTGCGGTGACCGGCGTCCGGCTCCGCACGATGACCGCCGCCGACGTGCCCGCGGTGATGCGGCTGGAGCGGCGGCTGTTCCCCGAGGACGCCTGGAGCGAGGAGATGCTGCGCGGCGAGCTGGCCGACCAGCCCCGCACCCGGCACTACGTGGTCGCCGAGGACGAGGACGGCGCGATCATCGGCTACGCGGGCCTGGCCGCGGCGGGCGGGCAGGCCGACGTGCAGACCATCGGCGTGCTGCCCGAGCGGCAGGGCGAGGGCGTGGGCGCGGCGCTGCTGACCGAGCTGCTCGACGAGGCCGAGCGGCGCGGCGGCGAGGCGGTGTTCCTGGAGGTGCGCGCCGACAACGACCGGGCCCGCCGCCTGTACGAGCGGTTCGGGTTCCAGCGGGTAGGGCTGCGCAGACGCTACTACCAGCCGTCCGGCGTGGACGCCATCGTCATGCGCCGTCTGGCACGCGGCGGGCGGCCGGTCGGCTTCGGCCCGGAGAGAGGGCGAGACCAGTGATCCGTGACTCCGAGCCCCTGGTGCTCGGCATCGAGACCTCCTGCGACGAGACCGGCGTGGGCATCGTCCGCGGCACCGCGCTGCTGGCCGACGCGATCGCCTCCAGCGTCGACCAGCACGCCCGGTTCGGCGGCGTGGTGCCCGAGGTGGCGTCGCGGGCGCACCTGGAGGCGATGATCCCGACGGTGGACCGCGCGCTCGCCGACGCGGGCGTGACCCTGCGGGACGTCGACGCGCTCGCCGTGACCGCCGGCCCGGGCCTGCCGGGCGCGCTCATGGTGGGCGTGGCGGCGGCCAAGGCGATCGCGCTGTCGCTCGGCAAGCCGCTGTACGGGGTGAACCACCTCGCCGCGCATGTGGCCGTCGACCAGCTCGAACACGGGCCGCTGCCCAAGCCGTGCGTGGCGCTGCTGGTGTCGGGCGGGCATTCCTCGCTGCTGCTGGTGCCGGACGTCGCCGGCGACGTCCGCTCGCTGGGCGCCACGGTGGACGACGCGGCCGGCGAGGCGTTCGACAAGGTCGCCCGCCTCCTCGACCTCGGCTTCCCCGGCGGGCCGGTCATCGACCGGCGCGCCCGCGAGGGCGACCGCGACGCGATCGCGTTCCCGCGCGGCAAGTACGACGACGGCACCTACGACTTCTCGTTCTCCGGCCTGAAGACGGCCGTGGCGCGCTGGGTGGAGGCGAGGGAGCGCGCCGGCGAGCCCGTGCCGGTCGCGGACGTGGCCGCGTCCTTCCAGGAGGCCGTGGTGGACGTCCTCGTCCACAAGGCGCTGCGGGCCTGCCGCGACCACGGCGTGCGCGACCTGCTCATCGGCGGCGGCGTGGCGGCCAACTCGCGGCTGCGGGCCCTGGCGCAGGAGCGCTGCGACGCCGCGGGGGTCCGGCTGCGGGTGCCGCGTCCCAAGCTGTGCACCGACAACGGCGCCATGGTCGCCGCGCTGGGCGCCGAGATGGTGGCGGCGGGGGTGGCCCCGTCCGACCTGACGCTGCCCGCCGACTCCAGTCTGCCGATCGAGACGATCCGCGTCTGACCCCGGGGCGGCCGACGCTGCCGGCGGTGCCGGGCCCTCAGGACGGGGTGGACACGCCGAGTTCGGCCAGCCGGGCGGCCAGGTAGTCCTCGAACAGCGGGACGTGCGCCTCGTCCACGGTCCGGCCGGAGCCCTCGGGCAGCAGGTCGAGCAGCGCGCGCACGTCCCAGTACGGGTCGTGCGGGTAGCCGCCGGACACCTGGTCGAACGACGCGAGGAACCGGTCGGCGGCGGGCGGGCCGTACCGCAGCGCCAGGTGCGCGCGCATGTGCGCGATGTCGACCGCGATCGGGCCGTACGACGCGTCCGACCAGTCCACCACGCCGGTCAGCCGGCCGTACGACCACAGCGTGTTGTCGGGCTGGTAGTCGCGGTGGATGAACCGGGACGGCGCCTCGGGCGCCGGGCCGGACGCCACGTCGAACGCCCGCTCCCACAGGCCCGGACGCAGCGCGTGCCGGGGCGGCTGCCGCTCCTCCAGCCGGTTGTACGGCACGTACGGGGGCATGGTGGACGCCCCGTTGATCGCGTGCACGGCCAGCAGCGCGGCCGCCAGCTGGATGAGGTATTCGGGCAGGTCGTCGGGCGACGGCCGCGGCGGATGCCCCGTCAACCGCTCGATCAGCAGCGCGGGCACGTCGCAGTAGGCGCCCGCCGGGTCGGCCGCCACCAGCGACGGCGTGGGCAGGGGGCAGCCCGCCAGCAGCGCCAGCGCGGCGATCTCGCGTTCGGGGGAGAACTCGGCGCCCACGTGCGGCGCGGCGGGCCGCGCCGGGGCGCCGTCGGCGGGGCGGTGCGGCGCGTGGGGGAGCCACCGGCGCAGCACCAGCCGGTGGTTCTGCCCCGAGCCGGTCTCCACCAGCAGCGCGTGGTTGACGTGGGCGGCGCCGCCCGGCAGCGGACGCACCATCTTGACCACGGCGCCCCGGCCGAAGCACTCCTCGACCCAGCGCAGGGTGGCGCGGTCCGGCGGGGTGCCGACGGGAGGACGGGGAGCCGCAGAGTGGGTCACGGGAACCATGAAAACCGATTCAGACCGGGGTTGGGAGTGATTTTGCGAAGACGGAACGTAACGAAAAGCACGTCAGCGGGACGCGTTCGCCGTGAAGCCTTTGCGGTCCGCGGACGCCTCGGGCGGAGGAAACCGCGCGTGCGGCGAGCCGGGGGGCGGGGCGCCGTCGGCGCGCGGGAGCGGGCGGGCGCCCCGCCGCACGCGTCCTGGTTCTAGGCCGCCTGGTCCTAGGCCGCCTGGTTCTAGGCCACCTGGTTCTAGGCCAACTGGTCCCAGGTCTCCTAGTCCTTGGCCTCGCGCCGGGGGCGCAGCAGCGCCTCGGCGAGCGCGAGCATCGTCTCCTCCAGCGTGGACATCCGCTTGAGGACGTCCTCGTGCACCGCGTTGACCTGCTTGGCGACGTCGCCGTGCACCGCGTCGACCTTGCGGCCGACCTCGTCCTGCACGTCCTCGAACCGGCGCCCCAGCTCGGCGTGCACCGTCTCGGTGCGCCGGGCCGCCTCCTCGTGCCAGCCGTCCACGCGCTTGGCGAACGACTCCTGGATGCCGGCGACCCGCCGGGTCACCTCCTGGTGGATGACGTCGACCTGCTTGGTCACGTCCTCGTGGACGTCCTCGATGCGCTTGGTCATGTCGGCGTGCACGCCGTTGACCTGGCGGGCCACCTCGGTGTGCACCGACTCGACCTGCTTGGTGACGTCCACGTGCACCGACTCGACCCGGCGCGAGACGATCTCCACCTGCGCGGTGAACTCCTCCAGCACGCCGTCGACCTTGCGCGCGACCTCCTCGTGGATGCCCTCGACGCGCTTGCGGAAGTCCTCGTGCAGGCCCTCGAACCGGCGGGAGAACTCCTCGATGCGCTTGGCCACGTCGCCGTAGGCCGTCTCCGCGATCTGCGTCATGGCGGCCTTGACCTCGTCCCGGTCGGGGCGGGCGCGCAGCTCCTCGATCAGCGGGTGGACCGCCTCGGCCAGGTGCTTCTCCAGCGCGTCGAACCGGTCGCCGTGGTCGATCACCGGCCGCTGCGCCAGCTCGGCCAGCTTGCGGTGCAGCTCGCCGATCTCCAGGGTGACCGGCAGCCGGTCCAGCCGCTCGCCCAGCGTGCCGAACCGGTCGTCGATGCCCTCGAACCGCCCGTCCAGGCCGTCCAGCTTGCCCGACAGCCCCTCGAGTCGGCCATCGAGCCCGTCCAGCCGCCCGTCCAGGCCGTCCAGCCGCCCGCCGACGCCCTCGACCCTGCCGTTGACCGCCTCCAGCCCCTGCTCCACCCGCTCGGCCATCTCGCCGAGCGACTGGTCGATCCGGCTGGTGATGCCGCTGATCGAATGCTCCAGCTTCTCGGCCCGGTGGCCGAGCTCGGCCAGGGACTTGTCCAGCCGGTTGAACCGGACGGAGGCGGCCTCCATGCTGCCCTGCAGCTTGTCCAGGCGCTTGGCCATCTCCTCCATGCGCTGCGACGCCTGCTGCGTGGCCTCGGTGATGTGCTGCGCGGAGTCGAGCACCGCCTGTAGCCGGGACAGTCCCTCGTCGACGTTCTCGGCGACGACGCCCACGTCGGCCCACAGCGCGGGCAGCTCGGCCACGGGCTTGACCCGCTCGCCCACCGCCTCGATGTGCTCGGCCAGGCCCTCGGCCCACTCCGGCGGCTTGCCCGCCAGCTCCTCGACCTGTCCCCGGACGCCGTCGAGCTGCCCGGTCAGCCCGCCCAGCTCCCGCTCCCGGACCTCGCGCAGCAGCCATTCCATTCCTTCCAGCCGCTGGCGGATCTCGTCCAGGACCTGACCCTGTGAGCGCTGTTCGTAGACGTGGTCCTGCGCCGCACGGGCGAGCAACTCCCGCATCCGATCCGAGACCGGTTGACCCCCCGTCTGCAGGAAGTTGTGATTCGTTTCCACCCGATGCTCCTTCGTGTGCCGACACGACGAAATGGCGTGCGGCATTGAATCGTGAACGCCTCACTGTAGTGGTTGCGCGGCGCCGCGATAAAGCGAACAGGAAACATTGCGAGTTCTGTGGAATGCACTTGGTTTTCCGAGTGGCCGGAAAGGGGGTTGATCATCCTGGCTCGGGCGTTTCCGACGGTTCGCGGGCGAGCCGGGCGGACGCGCGCGGGGAGCCCTGCGGCGCCGGGCGCTGGGGGCACTCCCCGCCGGGTCCCGTCCCGGCGGTCCGTCCGCCCGGCGGCCGCGCGGGCGGACCGGCCCGCCGGGCCCCGCCACGGGGGTCAATTCCCGGCGGAGCCCGGCCGGTCGCCTTTCTCCGGGCGGTCGGCGATTCCGAGTGTGATGCGCGCGGCGCCGGCGCGCTGAATCCTTAGCGAACGCAATGCCGCATTGTGCGCAACATTTGCTGTGCGGTGGCGCGTCTCTCCGGTTCGCTTGGGCTCATTCATCGGCGGGGAGATCTTCGCCGGACGCGCGGCGTCGGCGCGGCGCGCGGCGGGGCGCGTCCCGCGCGGCGGCGGTCGCCGCGGTCAGCGCCGCTCGGCAGGGACGGGACGGGCCAGCAGCGCGACCGGCGCCCGGCCCACGCGAGTGAGCACGACGGTGAGCGCCGCGCCGGCCCTTTTCGCCCCGCCCCCGTAGCCGAGGTCGCGGCGCAGGCGGTCGACGTCCACGGCCGAGCCGCGCTTCTTGATCGTCAATATGCCGACGTCGCGGCGGCGCAGCTCGGCGCGCAGCCGCTTGACCGAGAACGGCAGCACGTCCTCGATCTCGTAACAGGCGGCGAACGGCGTCGCCACGGCGGCGTCGGCGGTGACATAGGCGATGCGCGGGTCGGCCAGCCCCCCGCCGACCAGCGCGGCGACCTCGGCGACGAGGTGCGCGCGGATCACCGCGCCGTCCGGCTCATAGAGGTAGCGGCCCCAGGCGCGGACGTCCGGCGCGTCCAGGTCGGGGTCCTCGGTGAGCGTGGCGGCGGGCGCGTCCGGCGCGTCCGATGCGATCACCGTGGCGCGCCGCCGTGCGCCCGGGGCGCCGTTCGGCGCGCCTTGCTCGGCCAGACCGCCCAGCCACAGCGCGGCCTCCTTGACGTCCCCGCCGACGGAGACCCATTCGGCCTCCGCGCCGTCCGGGATCAGCTCGTGCGGAATGCCGGGCGCGACCTTGATGCAGGCGGCGGGCGCGCGTGCGGCCAGCTCCATCACGGTGCCGAGCGGCGGCTCGTATGACCGCGGATCGAACACGCGGCCCCTGCCGGTGCGCCGACCCGGGTCGGCGAACACCGCCGCGTACCGGGCGGGGTCCTCGCGCGTGGCGTCTCCTTCCCTTACGGACGCAAGATCGGCCACGCCGAACGCCTCGATGTTCGCCCGCGCCACCGCCGCGGTCAGGGGGTCCCGCTCGACGCCCTCCCCGCGGCACCCCGCCCGCGCCCGCGCGATGAGGTCGGCGCCGATGCCGCATCCCATGTCCAGCACCGTCCCGTCGCCGAGATGCGCGGTGAAGCGGCGGGCGCGATGGGCGGCCACGCGGGCGCGGGTGGACTGCTCCAGCCCGTCGGGCGTGAAGTACATGCGGTCGGCGTCCGGGCCGAACTTGGCGCGGGCCCGCACCCGCAGCCGCGCCTGGGTGACGGCGGTTGCGACGAGCTCGACCGGGTAGCGTTCACGAAGGTGCGCGACCGTTCTGACCAGGGCGTTCTCATCGAGATCGGCCTCCGCGGCGGCGGCCAGCACGGCGCGGCCCGCGGCGGTCGAAAGAGCGCGGAACGCCTCGATGTCCATACGTCGGACGGTACCGGCGGGGGGACCGCGGGGCGCACGTGTTCGTGTTGACGCCTTCTCGGCCACCGCATAGTCTCCATGCTGGCACTCTCGATGTGAGAGTGCCAATCAGCGACGAGGTCGGTCTGGCACCCGCGACGGCAGGCCGGTCCGGGGTCGCCTCTTCTGCACATGTGCGGTCGGCCAGTCGCGCCGGCCGAGGACACCACCGAAGGGGAGGTCAGATCGTGACGACCGCCACCAAGGTTGCTCTCAAGCCGCTTGAGGACCGCATCGTCGTCCAGCCGCTTGAGGCCGAGACCACCACCGCGTCGGGCCTGGTCATTCCCGACACCGCCAAGGAGAAGCCCCAGGAGGGCACCGTCCTTGCCGTGGGCCCGGGCCGGGTCGACGACAAGGGCGAGCGGGTGCCGCTCGACGTGAAGGTCGGCGACGTCGTCCTCTACAGCAAGTACGGCGGCACCGAGGTCAAGTACAACAACGAGGAGTACCTCGTCCTCTCGGCGCGTGACGTCCTCGCGATCGTCGAGAAGTAAGGCGTCCCGACTGTGACGCGCCGCCCCGGACCGGTCCGTTGAACAGGGACGGGCCCGGGGCGGTTCACGCGAAGGGAGATATTTCCGCATGGCGAAGATCCTGGAGTTCGACGAGGACGCGCGCCGGGCGCTCGAGCGCGGCGTCGACCGCCTCGCGGACGCCGTCAAGGTGACCATCGGCCCGCGCGGCCGCAACGTGGTCATCGACAAGAAGTTCGGCGCCCCGACCATCACCAACGACGGTGTGACCATCGCCCGCGAGGTCGAGCTGGAGGACCCCTACGAGAACCTGGGGGCCCAGCTGGCCAAGGAGGTGGCCACCAAGACCAACGACATCGCCGGCGACGGCACCACCACCGCCACGGTGCTGGCCCAGGCGCTGGTCCGCGAGGGCCTGCGCAACGTCGCCGCGGGCGCCTCGCCGCTGGCCCTCAAGCGGGGCATCGACGCGGCCGCGCGGCACGTGTCCGACCAGCTGCTCAAGGTCGCCCGCGAGGTCACCGAGAAGAGCGAGATCGCGCACGTCGCGACCATCTCCGCGCAGGACGCCACCATCGGCGAGCTGATCGCCGAGGCGTTCGAGAAGGTCGGCAAGGACGGCGTGATCACCGTCGAGGAGGCCCACACCATGGGCCTGGAGCTGGAGTTCACCGAAGGGCTCCAGTTCGACAAGGGGTACCTGTCGCCGCACATGGTGACCGACCCCGAGCGCATGGAGGCCGTCCTCGAGGACGCCTACGTGCTGATCGTCGACGGCAAGATCTCCAACGTGCAGGAGTTCCTGCCGCTGGCCGAGAAGGTCGCCCAGACCAAGAAGCCGCTGCTGGTGGTGGCCGAGGACGTCGAGGGCGAGGCGCTGGCGCTGCTGGTGGCCAACAAGATCCGCGGCACCTTCTCCTCGGTCGCGGTCAAGGCCCCCGGCTTCGGCGACCGCCGCAAGGCGATGCTCGCCGACATGGCCATCCTCACCGGCGGCCAGGTCGTCAGCGAGGCCCTCGGCCTGAAGCTGGAGAACCTGGGGCTGGAGGACCTCGGCCGGGCCCGCCGGGTCACCGTGACCAAGGACGCCACCACCATCGTGGACGGCGCCGGCGACGCCAAGGACATCGAGGACCGCATCCGCCAGATCCGGCTGGAGATCGAGCGCAGCGACTCCGACTGGGACCGCGAGAAGCTGCAGGAGCGGCTGGCCAAGCTGTCGGGCGGCGTGTGCGTGCTGCGCGTCGGCGCGGCCACCGAGGTGGAGCTCAAGGAGAAGAAGCACCGCCTCGAGGACGCCATCTCGGCGACCCGCGCGGCGATCGAGGAGGGCATCGTCTCCGGCGGCGGCTCGGCGCTGGTGCACGTGTCCAAGGAGGGCTTCGAGGCCCTCGGCCTGTCCGGCGACGAGGCCACCGGCGCCGAGGCGCTGCGGCGGGCGCTGTCCGAGCCGGCCCGCTGGATCGCCGAGAACGCCGGCAAGGAGGGCTACGTCGTCGTCTCCAAGGTGCGCGAGCTGCAGCCGGGCCACGGCTACAACGCCGCCACCGACGAGTACGGCGACCTGATCGCCCAGGGCGTCATCGACCCGGTCAAGGTGACCCGGTCGGCGGTCAGCAACGCCGCGTCCATCGCGGGCATGCTGCTCACCACCGAGGCCCTCGTGGTCGAGAAGCCCGAGGAGCCCGAGGAGGCCGCCGGCGGTCACGGGCACGGTCACGGCCACGGTCACTGACCGATCCGTCGGCAACGTCGTCAGGGCCCCCGCCGGTCCGTCTCCGGCGGGGGCTCTTTCGCGCGCGCCGTCATCACTTGACGTGTTCCGTCGGGTGCGGAGCGTGGCGAACGGGCGTCCGGACGCCGCACTTGTGACCATTCCGTTGTCGAGCACGGTGCAGACAGGGCGGAGCGCGCTGGGCATCATGCTCTACGTGACCGAGGGATGCTTCGCCGGGACCACGACCGCGCGCGCTACCGACGAACCCTCGGGAGGCCCGGCCCCGCCGACGCCCCCCGACGCCGGCCGCCCCCAACGGCTGCTTCGCGCGGTGACCAGGGACGGCGGAGGGGCCGAGGAGGCGGACCTCAAAGAGCTCACCTCGCTGGCCGTGCAGGGCGACCCGGGCGCGATCGAAGTGCTCATCGGGCAGGTGCGTCCCATGGTGGTCCGCTACTGCCGCGCCCGGCTGGGCAGGATCTCCGGCCAATACCACATCGCGGACGACGTGGCCCAGGAGGTCTGCATCGCCGTGCTGTCGGCCCTGCCGCGCTACCGCGACATGGGACGGCCCTTCGCGTCCTTCGTCTTCGGCATCGCCGCGCACAAGATCGCCGACGCGCTGCGCAGCGCGGTGCGGGCGGCCGTGCCGACCGAGGACCTGCCGGACGGTCCCGACGACCGGCCCGGCCCGGAGGAGACGGTGGTGCGCTACATCGAGGCGCAGCGCGCCCGCGACCTGCTCACCCGTCTCCCCGACCACCAGCGTGAGCTGGTTCTTCTGCGAGTGGTGGCGGGTCTGTCGGCGGAGGAGACCGGTAATGTACTGGGCATGTCCGCGGGAGCGGTACGGGTCGCGCAGCACCGGGCCCTGGCCCGGCTTCGGGCGATGGCCAGAGAGGAGTCGATCGCTTGACGGAGCGCAGGCCGGGCGCCCCGGAGCCGGCCGATCCCTTCCGCCGCGGCGATGCCTCGGCGTCCGCGGCCCCGACCGGAGATCTGACCGCGGTGCGCCGCACCGACGCGGTCTTCGAGGCGCTGGCGCGGCGCGCTGCCGCCTCTGCGTCCGCCGCTGAGTCCGCCGCTGAGTCCGCCCGCGCCGAGTCGGACCGCGCCGACGCCGATCGCGCCGACTCCGACTGGGCCGACTCCGACTGTGCCGACTCCGACTGGGCCGACTCCGACTGGGCCGCTCCGGCGTCCGCGGCCGAGGAGTCCGCGCGGGCCGCGGCGTGCCAAGACCCTGACGCCGAACTCGACGAGCGGCTGCGCGCCGTCGGCGCCGAGTCCGATCCGGCGGTGCGGCTGCTGCGCGCCCTGGTCGCCGACGTCGGCGACCAGGGGCCGGACCGGCAGCCCGGACCCGAGCCGCCGCCCGGGCCGCGTCGCAGGGGACGCCGCACGATCGTGGCGCTCGGCGTCGCCGGCGCCGTGCTCGCCTCCGGCGGGGTGGCCGCCGCGGGCGGCGATCTGAGCGAGCGGTCCGCGCTCGGCGCCGAGCCCGGCAAGGGCGTCGCGCAGCGGCGGGACGACCCGTCCGCCGAGGCCCACCGGCAGACGCTGCGCCCCGCGACCCGCCCCCGCGCCGTCGGAGCCGCCGACGCCGGACGAGACCGCGGCGCGCCGCGCACGACCGCGCGGTCCTCGCCGTCCGCGCCGTCCCGGAGCACACAGGACGAAAAGCGCCGCGCGGACCGCGCCGCCGAGACGCCGACTCCGGCCAGGCCCACGTCGGGCACGCCGTCGTCGGGTTCCCCGGACGGCACCTTGGCCACGCGGCCTCCGTCCACGCAGCCGTCCGTGCCCGTCACCGCGTCGCCCACCCCGGGGCCGTGGCTGATCCTGCCGCCCAGCCCGGAGGAGCTCCAGCGCCGGATCGAGGAGATCCGCCGCCGCTTCCGCGGGCATGCCGAGCGTTCCGGCCTCGGCGACAAGGCGTACTCCTCCGACGCCCACCGGGACTCCTCCGACGCCTACCGGGACTCCTCCGACGCCTACCGGGACGGCGAGAGCACCGACCGGACCGACGTCGAAGGGAACGATCCGAAGCCGTACCTGCCCTGACGGCGAATCCGCACCGGACTCGGCGGCCACGGGTCACCCGCCGCGCGCGGTGCCGACGCGCGCGGCCCACCCCGCGCCGGGTGCTAGTCGGTGTCCCGACCCTCTTCGCTGTCGATGACGCCGTCGACGTAGCCGCGGGCGTACTCCCAGGAGACGTAGTCGACCGGGTCCGGCGCCAGGGCGGGCTCGTGCACCCGCGGCGTGCCCTCGTCGAGCAGATGGCGCAGGTTGCCGTGCAGCAGGTCCCAGTCGATGTAGTGCACCTTGCCGCAGTCGCCGCAGTCCACGGTCAGGCCGCGCACCCCCAGCGGTTCCAGGAGCGCCCGGAAGACCTCCAGATCGGCGAGGTCGGCCAGCACGTCCTCCCGCTCCGCCACGCTGAGCGGAACGGTGTCCTCCCCGGGGTCGCCGAGCGAGGCGGCCGGGTCTTCCGGGTCGCCGGCGAACGGGTCGAGCGGGGCATCGTCGTGCACCCCTCCACGCTACTGCGGCCGGGCGGGCGAAGGGGAGCCCCGATCCGCGCCCGCCGCGAACAATGATCGACGTTTCACCTTCCCCGGTCGGGAATGGCGGAGGCGGCGGCCGCGGTTGATGTCACCAAGGCCGCTCGAATGTCACCAAGGCCACGTGACCTGCGGCGCGAAGCGCCGTCCGGCCCTGGGCGCAGGTCCTACGATGGTTCGTGAGAGTGCCCCAACGCCCCGGGCCGGCCGCCACTCGCCCGGCGGCGTCGCCCCCAGGCCCCGTACGGGCCCATGGACTCGCCCACACCATCCGGAAGGAGGGAGCGGCGTGACCCCGCCCCGTCCGACGGCGCACCGTCGCTCCGACGGCACCCCGTCCGACGGGCCGGCGCCGCGATACCGATGAACCCCGAAGCCGAGGCCGGCGTGCCCCAGCCCCAGGTCCTCACCGAAGGGCTGACCTTCGACGACGTGCTCTTGCTGCCGGGCTACTCGGACATGCAGCCGGGAGAGGCCGACACCACCACCCGGCTGACCCGCGGCGTCACGCTGCGCATCCCGCTGGTGTCGGCCGCCATGGACACCGTCACCGAGGCCCGCACCGCCGTGGCCATGGCCCGCCAGGGCGGCATCGGCGTGCTGCACCGCAACATGTCCATCGAGGACCAGGCCGCCGAGGCCGACCGGGTCAAGCGGTCCGAGGCCGGGATGATCACCAATCCGGTGACCTGCCAGCCGGACGCCACCCTGGCCGAGGTGGAGGAGCTGTGCGCCCGCTACCGCATCTCCGGGGTGCCGGTCACCGACGACCGGGGCGTGCTCGTCGGCATCGTGACCAACCGGGACATGCGCTTCGAGACCGACCACTCCCGGCCGGTGCGCGAGGTGATGACCCCGATGCCGCTGGTCACCGCGCCGGTGGACGTCTCCCGCGAGGAGGCGTTCCGGCTGCTGGCCAGCAACAAGGTCGAGAAGCTGCCGCTGGTCGACGCCGACGGGCGGCTGCGCGGGCTGATCACCGTCAAGGACTTCATCAAGAGCGAGCAGTACCCCCGCGCCACCAAGGACGCCGACGGCCGGCTGCTGGTGGCCGCCGCGGTCGGGGTCGGCGAGGAGGCGATCCGCCGCGCCCAGGCGCTGGTCGAGGCGGGCACCGACGTGATCGTGGTGGACACCGCGCACGGCCACTCCAAGGGCGTCGCCGACACCATCGCCAAGATCAAGGCCAACTCCAAGGTGGAGGTGGTCGGCGGCAACGTCGCCACCTACGCGGGCGCCAAGGCGCTGGTGGAGGCGGGCGCGGACGCCGTGAAGGTGGGCGTGGGCCCGGGCTCGATCTGCACCACCCGCGTGGTCGCGGGGGTCGGCGTCCCGCAGATCACCGCGATCATGGAGGCGGCGCGGGCGGCCCGGGAGGCCGGGGTGCCGGTGATCGGCGACGGCGGGCTGCAGTACTCCGGCGACATCGTCAAGGCCATCGTGGCCGGGGCCGACACCGTGATGCTGGGCAGCCTGCTGGCCGGGGTGGAGGAGTCGCCCGGCGAGCTGATCTTCGTGCACGGCAAGCAGTACAAGTCGTATCGCGGCATGGGGTCGCTGGGCGCGATGCGCAACCGCGAGCGCGGCGGCTCGTTCTCCAAGGACCGCTACGCCCAGGCCGACGTGACCGCCGAGGAGAAGCTGATCCCCGAGGGCGTGGAGGGCCAGGTGCCCTACCGGGGGCCGCTGGCCAACGTCGCGCACCAGCTCGTCGGGGGCCTGCACCAGTCGATGTGGTACGCGGGCTGCCGGACGATCGCCGAGCTGCACGAGCGCGGACGGCTCATCCGGATCACCTCGGCCGGGCTGCGCGAGAGCCACCCGCACGACATCCAGATGACCGTCGAGGCCCCGAATTACCAGCGCCGCTGACGGGGGTAGTCTCTGCGGGGCGTCCAACGCGGTGACGCCGGGAGAAAGAGGATGAGCTGTGGCTGCTGAGGTGGAGATCGGCCGGGGCAAGAGCGGCCGGCGCGCATACGCCTTCGACGAGATCGGCATCGTGCCGTCGCGGCGCACCCGCGACCCCGAGGAGGTCAGCGTCGCCTGGCAGATCGACGCCTACCGGTTCGAGACGCCGCTGGTCGTGGCGCCGATGGACAGCGTGGTCAGCCCCGCCACCGCGATCGCCATCGGCCGCCTGGGCGGGCTGGCGGTGCTCGACCTGGAAGGGCTGTGGACGCGGTACGAGGACCCCGAGCCGCTGCTGGCCGAGATCGCCTCGCTGGACGACGCGAGCGCCACCCGGCGCCTGCAGGAGATCTACTCCGAGCCGATCAAGGAGGAGCTGATCGGGCGGCGGATCGAGGAGGTCCGCGAGGCCGGGGTGACCACGGCGGCGCGGCTGTCGCCGCAGCGCACCGCGCAGTTCCACAAGGCGGTGATCGACGCCGGGGTCGACCTGTTCGTCATCCGCGGCACCACGGTGTCGGCCGAGCACGTCTCCGGCCGGGCCGAGCCGCTCAACCTCAAGCAGTTCATCTACGACCTGGACGTGCCGGTGATCGTCGGCGGGTGCTCGACGTACACGGCGGCGCTGCACCTGATGCGGACCGGCGCGGCGGGCGTGCTGGTGGGCTTCGGCGGCGGCTCCGGGCACACCACCCGCACGGTGCTGGGGGTGGCGGTGCCGATGGCCACGGCCGTCGCCGACGTGGCGGCGGCGCGCCGCGACTACCTCGACGAGTCCGGCGGCCGCTACGTGCACGTGATCGCCGACGGCGGGATGACCAACAGCGGCGACATCGCCAAGGCGTTCGCGTGCGGCGCCGACGCGGTCATGGTCGGTTCGCCGTTCGCCCGCGCGACCGAGGCGCCCGGCCGCGGCTACCACTGGGGCAGCGAGGCCCATCACGGCGACGTGCCGCGCGGCACCCGCCTGAAGGTCGGCACGATCGGCTCCCTGGAGCAGATCCTGTACGGCCCGTCGCACGTGGCCGACGGGTCGATGAACCTGATCGGGGCGCTGCGGCGGGCGATGGCGACGTCCGGGTACACCGAGCTCAAGGAGTTCCAGCGGGTGGAGGTCGTGGTGACCCCCACGGTGGCGCACTGAGCCCGCGCCGGACCGCGTCGGCCCCGCGTCGGGGTGGACGAGTCCCTACCGCTGGGTAGGAACTCACGGACACCCGATTGATCTGGGGGGATCGATGACGGGATCACCGGTGACCGGACTGGGCAGCTCGCGCCTCGGCCCCGCCGAGCGGGCCGCGGCCCTGGAGCGCATGGCCCGCGAGGAGTTCGACGTCGTGGTCGTGGGCGCGGGCATCGTGGGCGCGGGCGCCGCCCTGGACGCCGCCACCCGGGGCCTGTCGGTGGCCGTGGTGGAGGCCCGCGACTTCGCCTCCGGCACGTCCTCGCGGTCCTCCAAGCTGATCCACGGCGGCCTGCGGTACCTGGAGCAGTACAACTTCGACCTGGTCCGCGAGGCGCTGACGGAACGCGGACTGCTGATGCAGCGGGTCGCGCCGCACCTGGTGCGGCCCGTGCCGTTCCTGCTGCCGACCACGCACCGGTTCTGGGAGCGCGGATACTTCGGCGCCGGGGTCGCGCTGTACGACCTGCTGGCCTTCCAGATGGGCAGCACCCGGGGCGTCCCCCACCACCGGCACCTGACCCGGCGCGGGGCGCTGCGGCTGGCGCCGTCGCTGCGCAAGGACGCGATCGTCGGCGCGATCCAGTACTGGGACGCCCAGGTCGACGACGCTCGCTACGTGGTGACGGTGCTGCGCACGGCCGCCGCGTACGGCGCGCAGATCGCCTCCCGCACGCAGTGCGTGGGGTTCCTGCGCGAGGGCGAGCGGGTGACCGGCCTGCGGATCCGGGACCTGGAGTCGGGCACCAGCGCGAAGGTGCGCGCCAAGCAGGTCGTCAACGCCACCGGGGTGTGGACCGACGACATCCAGCAGCTGGTGGGCGGCCGCGGCCAGATCCACGTGCGCGCGTCCAAGGGCATCCACCTGGTGGTGCCCAAGGACCGCATCCACTCCTCGACCGGCATCATCCTGCGCACCGAGAAGTCGGTGCTGTTCGTGATCCCGTGGGGGCGGCACTGGATCATCGGCACCACCGACACGGCCTGGGACCTGGACAAGGCGCACCCCGCCGCGTCCCGAACCGACATCGACTACGTGCTGGAGCACGTCAACGCGGTGCTGTCCACGCCGCTCACGCACGACGACGTGGAGGGCGTGTACGCGGGGCTGCGCCCGCTGCTGGTGGGGGAGACCGACGAGACGTCCAAGCTGTCCCGCGAGCACGTCGTCGCGCACCCCGTGCCCGGCCTGGTGCTGGTCGCGGGCGGCAAGTACACCACGTACCGGGTCATGGCCAAGGACGCCATCGACGCCGTCGCCCACGGCCTGGACGGCAAGGTCGCCGAATCCTGCACCGACCGGGTCGCGCTGGTCGGCGCGGACGGCTACCCGGCGATGTGGAACGCCCGGCACCGCCTGGCCGCCCGCTCGGGCCTGCACGTCGCCCGCATCGAACACCTGCTGCACCGCTACGGCACGCTGATCGACGACCTGCTCAATCTGATCGCCGAGCAGCCCCATCTCGGCAGGCCGCTGGGCGGCGCGGACGACTACCTGCGCGCCGAGGTCGTCTACGCGGCCACCCACGAGGGCGCCCGCCACCTCAACGACGTGCTGTCGCGCCGCACTCGCATCTCCATCGAGACGTGGGACCGCGGCGTCGGCGCCGCCCGCGAGGCGGCCGAGCTGCTCGCGCCCGTCCTCGGCTGGAGCAAGGACCAGACCGACCGCGAGGTCGAGTACTACGTCAAGCGCGTCGAGGCCGAACGCGACTCGCAGAACGAGCTGGGCGACCAGGAGGCCGACGCCCGCCGCCGCGGCGCCCCCGAGATCGTCCCCACCGCGACGTTCTGAGCCGCGTCAGGCCAGGGCGGGGCCGAGCACCAGGCGCATGCCCGTCGCGTACAGGTCGGCGGGGACCCGTTCGGGGTCCAGCAGGTGCTGGAGGGCGAGCCCGGCGTCCAGCGCCACGGCCAGCGCCGCGCGTTCGTGCGGGCCGACGCCCTCGGCGTCGGTCAAGTGCTCGGCCAGGCGCGCGCGCCGCTCGGCGTACCAGTCGGCGAGGCGCCGGCCCGCCGCCTGGTCGCGCATCCCGTGCAGCCAGAACTCCACCAGCAGCAGGGTCAGCAGGCGGGCGTGCTCGCCCGACAGGCGCCGCGCGTACGCCCGCGCGGCGCGCTCCAGCCGCTCGTCGGCGGGGCGGCCGGCGTCGCGCAGGTCGGCGCACGCCTCGACGCCGAACCCGTCGTCGGCGCAGCGTTCCAGCAGGGTCAGCACGAGGCCGGACTTGCCGGCGAAGTTCGAGTAGACCGCGCCCTTGGTGAGCCCGGCGGCCGCCGCCACCTCGTCCAGCGACGCGCCGTGGATGCCGCGCTCGGCCCACAGGCGCCGGGCGGCCGCCAGCAGGGCGGCGCGGGTCCGTTCGCGGCCGTCGCGCCGCGCCGCCGCGGGCGCCC